>JAYUWM010000074.1:0-103308 GCA_043753565.1 bacterium | reverse complement strand
GAGTGAAAACCTAGAGCGAATGCCTGTTCTAGTAGTGTTAATAGATGGTCTCTGTCAAAAGCGTACAAACTGGCTTCGAAGCACAAACCTGCGTGAGTATCTTTAGATGTGACCTGTGGTTTGATAGTTTCAGCTATATGTTCCGCTAGCAGTCTAAGTGACTTTTGTTTAGCGTATTCTAGCGGCTCTCCTTGCTCTAAAGCTTGGTACGAGATTGTGTAATTTAGCTGTAGGTGCTTCTCTTTAGCTAAGAGGTTTCTGATTGCTATATTCATACTAATGTTCCTAGATCTGGTGCTGGAGGGTTATACATCTTGTTTAGGGCTGCTTCTACTTGTGCTTTAGTGCCTTGGCAGCATCCGAAGTAGCTGCTACCCCTTTCCCAGCAATACTCACGGGACGCAGGGGACTTTAAGTCAAGAAAGCGTGGTTCAGCTAAAAAGAGCCACTTCCTAGCTCCATAGGTACCGTCCCTAAACTGGACAAGCTTAAACTTCTTGGTGAACATTTGTTTGAACATTTGTTTAAACCTGGTAGTAAACGTGAAAAACATGGTAGCCTTGTTGAATTGTGCTAAGGTAGCGGGAGTTGGGTGGTGGATTAGAGCCTGTTGTTACCAGGTGGAATGTAACCTCTACCTGTGGCTGGTATAGCTCCGTGTTAGCCCAAACAGTAGGAATACCATCTTGCAGCTGTGCTTGGATTACCTGATGATCTTCGCTAAGGCTTAGGGTCGTATGTGTAGTGCGTAGCCGGTATTTACAGATCATGGTTTTAAACGATAATCTAGTGCATTAACCCATTTCGGCTCATTAGCTTGATAGCAGTCTTCCCAGCCGCAGCGGTCATCTGGATATCTAAACTGCCACTGCTGGCCGGGTTCATAAGTCTTTTTGAGTTCTAGGTGTTTATTCATAGTTGTAAGAGGGGCACTTGTTTAACTTCTTTGTTATTAGCAAGCCAAAAAGTGTCGGTAAGAGGTTCAGTAATGGTTAAACCCATCCAAGGTTTGGCTTCCGCATAGCTTCCATACGCATTAGTATCTAGGTTTGTTTGACCTTGAATACGGGTAGGCTGCTGCATAATAGTGTGGCCACTGTAGATCGGTGACAGCCGAGGGTTAAACAGTTTAGGGTGTCCGAACATTTCGGCTGCTTTAGCACGCTGAGCAATAAGTTCCGGTGTAATCTCTTTAGCATAGAGAGTACCAAACAACCAACGCCCCCATAGGATAGCATCACCATCCATACTACGTTTAAATGCTGAGGCCGCAAACAGCTCTGGAATTTCTAAGTCTTGGTCTGTAAGAGGCCTCTCAGTAGCTAGTTCTGCATGGATAACGTGAAAGATGCTACCATTGTTCTGCTCAACTGATATCATTAAGGGGAGTTCGGAGGCTTTAAGCGACAAAGATAAGACCTCCTTATTCTCTTGTTCTAGGATACCCCACCTACCCCCATTTTGAGACCAGTAGTACCCATAAGGGCCTTCTGTGTAGTAGTCATTCATTAGCTGTTCGTGGTTGCCTCTAACGGCAAAGAACCAAGGCTCGTTGAGTAGACGTAGGCACCCTAAGCTGTCAGGGCCGCGGTCAACTAGGTCGCCAACAGAGAACATACGGTCAGTGTTTTTGTTGAAACCAATGAACTCCATAGCCTCACATAGTCGCGTAAGGCTTCCGTGTAAGTCGCCACATACAAAGTCTCGGCCAAAGGGGTTTTTAGGGTATTTAAGTTTAAGCATAAGGTGCACCTGTTAGGTAGCGGTGGATACTGCTAGGGTTAAACTCCGTACACTTAACTACCTTTACGCTTAAGTCTAGGCGGAAAAGCACAGGCATTGATTTAAAGTCTAGCCTAGAGCAGTCTTCTCTAGCTTTAGTACACGCTAAGCACATTGAGCCCTTGGGTTGATATGTATGTGTCATTTTAATTTTGGTTTTCGTTTTGGTAAGGGTGCCCAACATTGCCAGAAGGTGTCTTTGCCGTTGTAGGTGCCGTAAACAGCCACACCGCCTCGACCTAATAATTGGCATTTTACACCTCTAGGGCAAGTAGTCATAGGCTGCCAATAGTAATCTGGGTCGACTGCTACGGTTCTATTAGAGTTTAAGGTTGTTTTCATATTTCTCTTTATATAACTATTATAAACGAAAATAGGGGCATAGACAAGCCAATATTTATTGTTGTCTATGCCCCTAAGCTCCTGTAAGTACACTAGGTTTTTACGTACATTGATTACATTTGACCCTAAGTTGCGGCGCGGGTACGCCTGGAGGGTAGGCATCTGGCATTAAATACCACTTTTTGCCGCCACACATAAAGCAAGGTTTCTTATTATATGCTGAAGGGGGTTACTAAGAGTTGGCGACGTCTACCTATAGCAACGCACATTTTACGCAGCGGCTTTAGTAGTTCTTCGCGCTGAGTTTTATTATCTTTGCCACCGTACATATCGTAGATAAGGTCCATTTCATGGGTAATAGCCCGTAGTTCAGCAGCAGTGCTTACCCAGGTATCTGCTGCTTGAATATCTTTAGCGTACAAGGCGTTTAGGGCATCAGCTATTATTTGGCCAATCTCGTCTTGCAGTTCAGCACCGTTAGGTAGGTACCCTAACTTGCCCCAACCTCGAACTCTTGAGGCTACAGCACCTGTTACAGAATCATCGTCTGCAATCATTAAGTGCTGTGAGTCAAAAATGTATCCGTGCTGATACCGAAAAGGCGGAGTGTAAACAGACATAGCTGCTTGGCGTAAAGGTGTATTATTCATATTATTGAGTAGGATAGTCAAGTTTTACCACACCAACAAATCTTTGTGCGGCTAACGGTGGGGGTGTACCGGGGTAGGGTGATTCAGGGGCGTCAACTACGAGACCCGAAACCGTAGCGTGTATATAACTGTTTACATACAGTTTGCATTCTTCTAAGGTATTTAAGGTGTGTAAATATTCCCCCGCTAAGTCTACTCCGTATAGTGGACTAGTTTTCCAGCTTTTCCATGTAACGGTAAACCTGCCAATAGTGGTGTCCACAAATACGTGTGTGTACCTACACTCTGTGTTAGGTTCGCTCTCCCTTGACCACCCAAGCGATTTAATAAGTAGCTTGGGTCTTTTAGCGCACACAGGGCAGGGGTGTACGTAGAGTATAGGTGTCATGTTACGCTTTAAGGTTGAGTAGGTGCTGCATAGCTTCTATTTTTGTGTGAAGGTCTTTACAGAGACCCTTCAGGGTCTCATGCCGTAAAGTTAAGCTATGTAAAGCAAGCCTAACGGCCGCTGCTTTAGCTTCTTCTTTTACAGCTTCTGCTTTCAAAAGCAGTATTTCTTTAGTTAAGTCGTTCATATTAGAGGTTTTGTAGTGCGTTAGCCATATCTTTTAAGTAAGCCGGTGAGCCTATGTCGGATAGTAGGTCGTTACGTTGTGCCCAACCCGCTGCTGTAACCCAACCTGCACGATATGCATCTTGCCTAGCTTGAGCAGTTGAGGTTGGTTCGGCAGGTTGCTCAAGGTCAGGATATTTTTGCTTATCAAAGAAACCTCCTACACCCGACGCCAGCATTGCGCTTACTTTCGGTGAGTCGTGAGGCTGGCTCCCTGCTGCATCACTGGTGGTGTTACTGGATTTAATGGACTCAGCAACGACTGCAAGCACTTCTTTGCGTGTGAACCACACTTGCTTTACGCCAGTCGTAGCATGACGCAATAGCAGATCGTCAAATTCTGTCACTTCATTGGGGTTGGCCATACATTTTCCTGTTTGTTGGGGGTGAGGGTGGCGACGCGAATTACCTCACGCACCGAATTACCTAGATCTCTTTCGGCATCGTGAAAGACGTTGTTCCAGATGTGTGTTGAGCGCTTATCCTCAAGCAGCCAATTCAACATCTTCCTGTCATCACTTACATCCGCCTCATCACTGGTGGCGCTGGTGCGGGTGCCCCATGCGGTGATTGCTTTGGTTACGGCGGCAAGGTCTTGTTTGACATTACTCGCCCAACTATTACTACCTTCCCCCCAAAACCAGATGCCGCAAGGTTTGCAGCCAACGTGCCATGTTTTATTAAAGCGTTCGTTCCCGGCGTCGTACTTAATTGATGCTGCGCCTCCGCAAAACGGGCAGGGCAGCAGGCTCACTTCATTGGGGTTGGTCATACACCCTCCTGTTTGCTGAGGGTAAGGACGGCAACTTTAAGAGCGGCGATAGCCTCACTCACAATATCCGCAGCAGCCCCCTCTGGCATGAAAACCCAAACGCCAGTCAACTTCGTTGCCAGTTTGGCCATTTCCTGACCACCAGCCACGGGCGGCTGTGCAACATGCAACACCGTACTGACCCGCGCATGTTCAGCGCTATGCCCAAGCTCACCGCACGGCTCCCAGCACTGGGCGCGGTTTGTGCAGGCGTGCTTACCCATGCTGATCGCGTTTGGGCAGGGCTGTGCTGTTGGCTCTACCTTAGCCACGGGCGGCGGTGTGGTGGCAGTTGCACGTACATCATCAATCAAAGCCATAAGCTGCGAATTGGTAAAGAAGTTTTCTGTTCGCTGGCCCGCGACCAACGTGCGCCTACCGTGCTTATTTGCTAAATTTGCGGCTTGTCCGGCGGTCACTGGCTGTGCTGTTGGCTCTACTGTGCTGACAGTCTGGGTGCTGGTAGATGCGATGGCATACCATTTCACCGCCGCAATCAAGTCATAGACCAGCCGGTGTGGCTTATCCCTCCAAGTAAAATTCAACGGCCCCTTGGACATGGCTTGGTGATAGTCGGACAGCGGATTGCTCAACGGTCTTGCAGAAATATCGCAGCTCAGTAAGTCGTTGTCAGCGGCTGGCTGCGCGGCTTTATTGAGTGAAGTTCTTGCGTCATGGCAAAAGGCGTTTAAGTCGCGCTGCAAATCAGACTCGCCAGTCGGCACGAAATGCAGCAGCGTTGCCAGTATTTCAATGTGCTCGCTGGTCCTGATGAAATTACTTGCAGTGGGTGGCTGCACGATTGCCCCATCACTGGTGGCGCTGCGAGATTGAATAAAATCACTGAGTACCTGAGCCATTTGGCCTCGTTGCATGGGGTGCAAAAATAGTGAATGCTTACGGTAAAGCGCGACTACTTCCTGCTCTGTCACTTCATTGGGGTTGTTCATACATGTTCCTGTTTGCTTGGGGTTAGCGAGGCTAGAACAACGCCGCAAAGCTGGTGAAAGTTAATCCCAGTTGCTGTTGCATATTCGTAGATCGGCGCGTAGTTACTGATTTGCACGGCCCCCGCCACTGATGCCGGTGCGTTAGGTTGTGTGAGCTTGATTTTTTTAGCCAAATCAGAAAATAATTTGGCACGCTCTAAATCACGATCAGCGCAGGCAGGGTGAAGGTGCCTTTGGGACTCTTCTAACCATCTTTTGGATTCGGCATCGCATAGGCTGACGGCGATTACATAGCCGTCAGCAGCAGGCTGTACTATCGTGCTTTGATACTGAAAATTAAGCGCAGCTATCAAGTCATACAAAAGTCGATGCGGTTTATCCACCCATCTAAAGTGCAGGGGGCCGGAACTTGGCGCTTTGTGGTAGTCCTCTAAGGAGTATTCCAGAGGTCGTGGTGTTATGCCGTCGTACACCTTGGGTTGTGTTGTTGATGGGTTCGTAGATGCACGGGCTGCACGGGCTTTCCAAGCGGCCCACATAGCGTCAGCGATTTCGTCGGTTAACTCTTGTTTAAAAGGTGCATTGTCAGTCCACACTTCAAACGCTTCACGCTCGGTTGTTTCAGTCATTGGTGTTCCTTTGCGGTAGCCTCAAATGCCAATTTCAAAGACAGCTCTGTCCCGGTGTCGTGACCCGTCCAGATCACTTTGTTTGAGAAGATATGCAGCACGGAAGATGTATGCGTCGATGGCGTGTACTGTGCCCTGTGCCCCATCTTGAACACCATAAATTCCAACTCAGCAATCCGCTTCTCAGCCGCTGCCAGCTTTGCTTCAATCTCTGCGGTGCATTGGGCTGCGTAGGCTTGGGCGTCTGATACTTTGCAAAGAGGCTCTGCGTTATCAAAAAACTGCGGCGTGTTGCAATATGTGTAGCCGCCAGACGGCTGCAAACTACGGTACGCCACTACTGGCAACGGCGGCATGTTTTCATTGTGGGTGGTCATATCAATCCTAAATTAAATGGTGGGGCCGCCGTGGGCACTAATTTTTGCGGCAACGCGTAAGACTTCCTCAGATACTGGAACACCATATTCGTCTAGATAGCTCCATAGTATTTTATTTGTATTATTTATCATAGTGGTTTTATTGTTTTGCGTCTACAAAGATAACTAAGGCAGGGTATACACAGCTAGGTAACATTAGACATAATTTAACGTCAGATATTGCAACACACCCTGTGCACCCTGTGCACCCTGTGCCCCTAGCAGGGGAGGTTTTTGCTGTATAAGAAGTACCTCCAACAATAATAAGGGTACTCATACTCATACTTCTACTACCTTTTCTGTATATTTATTGTTTTTGTTATAGCCATAAGGATTAGCAATTACTCTAGTATCTCCAATAGCTACGTCTACGTTATCATGGGTATGTCCAAACAGCCAATAAGGTACATCTGTAAGTCCGCTAATCCAGTTACCATAGTCATTAGCAAAATACTTGTTAAGAGTAGCATTACCAGGCGTATTCCACCGAGGGCTAATGCATTCAATAGCAGGCAAAAAGTGCGTAACAATTACTTTCCGACCCTCAGCTGCATCGTAGGCCTCCCGGATAAATTTAAAGTGAGTAGCATGAAGATTACTAGCCTGCGAAGTAGAGAAGCCTTTAATCAGGCTAAAATCAGAGATACCTCTAGCTGCTGTTTGCTGTGCCCATACATCATCTTGAAAATTAGTCCAGAGATTGGCTCCAATAAAAGTAACGTCCTTAATCTTTGTCATCCCGGGATTTAAGAAGTGGATGTTAGTACCCTGCGAGAAACGCTTAATGTAGTCATCAAACTCGGCAATCTGCGTACGGTAGTATTCATGGTTACCAGAAGTATACACAACATGCTCATGAGTATCAGCAAACTGCTTCAACGCTGCCCAGCAGGCGTCATGCCCTACAGCCAGGTCGCCTGCAACAACAAGCACATCTGCTTTGTCAGGGTTTTGGTATAGGTTTTTATCTTCGTAAAATTCGTGGTGCAAGTCGCTTAATAGTCTAATTTTCATAATTTTCTCTCTTTATATAACTATTATAAACGAAAATAGGGGCGCAGACAAGACAATGTTTATTGTCGTCTACGCCCCTAAGCTGAATTTAACTAACTATCTATTAACTGCCTAAACTGAATAAAACCCTTAAAGTTTCCAGACCAGAAGTTATTTCTAACGTCCATGTGGGTAATACCTTGCTCCCAATGCATACCGCCACCTACTTTAGACGCAAACATCATTGGAGTAGCCTGATGCTCAACTGGGCTGGCATGCATAGGCGTAGAGTTAATAAGCCTATCGTAAATACTTTTAGCTTTTTCTAGGCTATCATCGTTTTTACGATAACTAACTTGAGCGCAACAGCTTGCTGAAATAATACGGGCATCTCCATCACTAAGATATTCACCAGGATTTCCGTAGTACATTTCTCCAACGTTACTACGGGTACGTTTAACGTAAGGTACATGCCATTCACCAGAATTAATAAGCATAGGAACGCTGTTTTGGTGCTCTTCGTACATAATTTTAGCCAGAGCGTGAATCTCCGGCTGAGCGTCCGAGTGATTACGCAAGTAGTACCAGTTATCCCACTCAGTAGCAGTCACAATAGTTTTCATAATCTGAAAAGGCTCTGTAACTCTATTAGCAATCTGTTTGTGTACTCCTACAGCATTTAGTGTTTCTGAATAACTAACGGCGCTTAGTACAGCATTTCGCCAGTGCATTTTTGCAACAGACTGTGCTGATTCTGACAATTCCTGATTAGCCTGCATTCCCGGCTGATTCTGCCCCCAATGAACAGGGCTTGCAGGGCTGTGTGCGACGCGCTCATTCATAGCTGAAATAGGGATAGCCCTAGAAGATGCGGCGTTCCTAGAAAATAGACGGTGCGTCATTAGCTCGGAGTGAATAAACCGAGGGTACTCTAGTTCAAAGGTAGTAACTCGAAGCCCCTCTAGGCTAACAGAATCCTGAATAATAGTTGCGTTAATTGTCATATAATATAAAAAGAAGTAACACCGTAATTTCGGTTATAGTTAAAAGGATAGGTAAAATTAGCTGTGCTATAAGTTATAAGCATACGTTACCCAACAACCTCACCCCATTCGACTACATTAGGAATAATACCCCCCCTAAAGGAATCTCGCCATACGCCTTCCCACATAGTGGCGTATACGCGTGTTTCGTCTTTTAGTAGCACGGGCACAGAAAAAGAAATTTTCATACCCATAACACTATAGGTTTCTGGCAGCTTTTCTTTTACATGGTGAAATTTGAGTATCATACAAGTTATTTGTTTAATATTATATTATATCACAAAAAAAGAGGGTGCTCAAGCCGAAATTTTTCGACCCAAGTACCTTCTGTTATTTGTAGAAAACGTGATTATCAATCTTAGCAACTCTTTTTAAGTTCCACCGGGGGTTAACGTGCGTAGCGTGGAAGTGAGTGGCTTTAAAATTACCTAAAACATCTCTGTTCATATAAGCCTCTAAAGCAGCTTCAAAAGACTGCCTCCATTGCTCTTGGTTAACTTTAGCGTGTGTTTTAGCTTTTGTCCAACTAAATTGATGCTTTTGATAGACCACATCACATATAGTGTCTGGGTACCTAGTATCCTCTACTCTATTTAAGGTAACTAAAGCTACAGCCAGCTTACCTCTTTTAGACTCGCCACGGGACTCATAATACACATTTTTAGCTAAGCAATTAAGCTCAGTATCTACTGCTTCAACACTACTTAGTGGCAGAAATGCCAATATTAGTGATAGTAGGAATTTTGCCATCTTTTGGGCTCCTTAATACGGATACCAGCTCAGATAGATATTCTACCCTATTAGTAGCGTAATCCACCATAGCATCCTTTAGTTGTTTTTCTTGGCGCAATTTAATGAGGTCTCTACGCGCATCATACAAGGTTTCTTCCGCCATTTCAAGAGTACGCTTATCATAATCAATCTTGAACATATTTTTAAAAGCTTTTAACATATTTACCTTATTTAATTACTACTAGTATTGCTGTTTTAGTTTTAATGGAGGCTTTCACCATCTCCAAGGCTTCCAAATAAGTTGAGCTGTCTACTGTCCATTTTGCTAGCTTTCCGTTCACCATCGAGTACACATTCATTTTTATCCTTAGTTAATAGTTCGTTTTGCTGTGTTAGTTCTTCAATATCTTTTCGATATTTAGTAATATCGTCTATATGCGTACTTTCCCTAAACTGCATCTGCTGGATAAGATTGTTATTATTTTCATTAACCCCTACTAGGGTCTGAATTACTTTAGCAGCACGTAATTCTAGGGAAGTAGGGGCTCTAGTAGACTGTACGCCATTAGGCAGAGTTTCTAGCTTACCCGCTACAAGTTCTTGATATAAATTGTTCATTATTTAGGTATATTGTTTGGCGAATATATTATTATATAGCAATTGGCAAAGTACAACAAGTCAGAATTTCTATGCCCAAAATCTGCGCCAATCCGGGTCAGAAATTTAGATATTGACAAGTACTCGCTAAACTGCTATAATTACTAAAATGTGAATAGGATTATAAATGACGCCTGCGCTTAATTACACTAAAGAGTTAGAAACGCTAATTCTGAAAACCCTGCTGCCTGTATATGAAAAGTACCAGCTAGCTAAAGGAGTACTAAACCCTCTAAAAGACATTAGCCCTAAGTTACTGTCTCAGATGAACTCTAGGAAAAAGCTAGCGGCCTTGCTAAGGTAAAAATTGACTTGTTTTTACCCATAATTTAATGTATAATACATACTTGTTCTGATTTTTTTAACCAAATTATAAACTAAATGCCTTTACAACCTTCCCCCTATACCCACAAAGAAGCTACTGATATATCTCAAACTTTAGCTGAACGAGGTGCTCGTTACGGTAAATTTACTGGACATGCTAAAATTACTCAGGGTATTAAATCTCTAATGCACGAAACAGGAAATTGGAGTATTTTATCTAATGACCAGAAAGAGTCATTGGAAATGATTGCCCATAAAATTGGTAGAATTCTTAATGGCGACCCCAACTACGACGATAGCTGGATTGATATCGCAGGATACGCTAAATTAGTAGGGGACAGACTAACTACGGGTAAAGAAGTTTAATGTATAAAAGACTGGCTAAAAACCTGTTCCGCACTAGAGAGTCGCTTCACGACGCGTGTAAAGCTCTAGATCTTAACTTAGCAGAAGTCCTACCCGAGCTAATGCTAGTAGCGACATGCGATTGGTGTGGTATTTGGGAAAAACCTAAGAGTATGTTAGAAGAGGCGGATGGTACCAGGTACTGTAAAGTCTGTGATGAGATGCACTTGTATAAGTACGATTAAACTTTTATACTTGACCCTAAGCCTAAACACTAGTATAATCTAGGCTATGAACATATTTTACCTTGATAGAAACATTACAAAATGCGCTCAAGCGCATTGTGATAAGCACGTAAATAAAATGATACTAGAAAGCGCTCAACTGCTCGCTAGTGTACATCATGTAACTAATCCAGAAGCTGCTTTGATTCCTAATATGTACAAGCTTACACATAAAAATCATCCTGACGCTGTCTGGGCTAGAACAGCTCAAGATAATTATCTGTATCTTATGGATTTAATGGATGCTCTTAATGATGAGTGCCAGTATAGGTATGAACACAATAAAATACATATTAGCTTAGCTAAAGTACGCGAGTGGCCCTTTCCCGATATTCCTGATATTCCTTTCACAGAACCGCCTAAATGCGTTCATGATGACTGGAAGCAAGTACCGGACGTTGTAGAAGCTTATCGCTCATATTATATGCGCGATAAAGCAGCTATAGTTTCCTGGACTAAGCGTAGTCCACCAGATTGGTTTATTTCGACTTGACCCTAAGCTGTATTTATTGTATAATTAATACTTAGAAAACAAACAATCGGGCGTTAGTACAATGGACAGTACAGAAGGTTTCTACCCTTTTAATGGCAGTTCGATTCTGTCACGCTCGACCACTACATTAAATACTAACTTGTTTCCTTAAAGAAACTGTTGTATAATTAATCTTTAAAGAATAATATGGCAGGATATACCAGAGAGTTTCTTTTAGACGCCTTTTTAAGCAGATACCGAGCACTAGGTTCAGAAGTATTAGGTGTACAAAAAGTCTTAGCCGAAAGACTATACGATGAGGTAGGCAAGGACAAGTTTAGAGTCTACGCGTCACTTGACGCTGATGCAATTAAGCTGTATAAAGCGTCATAAAAATAAACTTGAAAAGTATAACAAATAGTGTTATAATTAATACATATGAAGAAACGGCTGTTTGCCAAAATCTCATTTTGTATAGCGCGGAGTACGCTTTATATGCTTGACGCAAGTCATCACCTGGAGTAGGATACTCCTATTATAGAATTTAAGTAAACACACTAGTAATCGCATCATTTAGTATACTCTAGTAGACGGCGATATCTGTCGAACCCGTATTTTAACTTGTTTTTAGTAAATCTTGGCCAAGTGTAGTGTGTTTTCTTAAATTAGAGTGTTCACGTATATCCTTTATGTTTAGGCAGTAATATTACTGCTAAGCCCCTTTTCCTGAATACAGAACATTCTTTTTTAATTTGAAATTATTTCAATATTTAGTCTACCTATTGCTGTAGGTATAGTTAGAAAAACATCAGGTAAAAAATCTGGTTGGTGCTTTAGAACGGAACTACCTTGTAGTACAGCAAATATTACCAAGATGACCGTATCTAATAAATACCCAACAGAGATAATTATAGAAGTTTAGTACCGCTAGCAGACTAGATACTAAAGTAATTTCTTACTTGAAATGTTATTAGAAATTTAGTATAATTAATACTTAAAGAGTTTATAAACCCCTATGGAGAGGGCCGCGGCTGTAACCCGCGTTTGTAATGATCGTAAGGTTCGATTCCTTGTAAATTCACCAATATATCGATATAGCTAAAGTTTCTTGAAAAAGAATTAGAAGCCTCCAAAAGGCTTTTACTATATCAGTAATACCCAGGGATGGGAAGCAAGATCAGACCAACTACCGGACGTCCTATGATGTTACCGGTAGCGGTGGCGTAACAACTGACTGAACTAGGCTGTCGCCTTGACCTAGTTCCCATAATTAAGTAGTTACTAAATTTAACATATTGTACGAGCCGAATATTCGCGTAAGACAACTTCCTGTATTAGATAACTACTTAATTATGGTAGATAGTCAATCATTAAATGTGGGTACTCAAAATACGCGCTTCCTATAGGTTCAATTCCTTGTTAAAGCTGGCCGCTGGATAATAAAAATATAGACTAGCCATATCTAATTAGATAAGCGCAAATGGTGGAATGGTATACACGTTGGTCTTAGAAGCCAATGCCGAAAGGATTGAGAGTTCGAGTCTCTCTTTGCGCACCACCTTAAAACTCCTAGGTAGCCTAGTAACGGCGTAAAGAGTATAACTACCGTAAGGCTCGCATACTGCGACTACTAACCCGATTAATTCTAACTGGAGAATACTATGCGAATGTAACTACTTAAGGAGTAAATATGAGTCGTACATTCAAAGACAAACCCAGTAAGGTTAGGTTTCCTGAAGTGTACCCGTACTGGGTGCAAACAGAAAAAACCAAGAAAAGAAAAGAAGAAGATACAGAATGGCACTGGATGAGCACACCCAGCTGGTGGACACGTCTGTGCATGAATCGTCCAGAACGTAGAGCTAATAAGCTAAGAGAACGCAATATACTAATTAGCAATGTTGACGAGTTTGATTTTCCCGATCTGGGACACAGACCCCACATATACTTCTGGTAAGGGTACAGAAATTTACACTTGTGCTTAGTACCTAAAGATTGTATAATTAATACTTAAACAGCGAATATACATATTACCGAAACCTTTGAATTATATAACCAGATGATGCTACGTGCACAATATCTGGAACGAGTTAATAATAAGTAGGTAGTATATTGGCTTTTATATACGTCATCGTACTATATAATAATCGTTCATTAAATATTACTGTTAAGCAGCAGAGAAAGCAATGCGCTGCAATCGTCCTTTATGGAGCTGGAGAGTAGGATTAAAAGCCGAAGCGTAACCAGCATTTTTATTTAAGTTATATGTAGCATGATACTGAAGTTAGTAACCCTCACGATGTTTACACTGTAATAAATTGGGTTAAATCCGCGACTAGCAAAATCGAACAAACAGAGCTAGCCATGCATATAATTTAAATAAATCTCTAATTAGTATAGTGATAGTACTCGTACTTTGGGAGTATGTAGCGGTAGTTTGATTCTACCATTGGAGACCATTCTATTAGTATATTGTAGTGCAATGGCATAGTGACCATTACCTTGGGGCTTAGGCATATAAGAAGGTTGCAACCTGTCTTATATGTATGCTCGATGTGATACAAACCAGAGTAATTTACTGGATATAAGTTGACATCATAACTTCAGAGCACAGTATACTATTAAAATGGGGATGTAGCTCAGCTGGGAGAGCGGTTCCTTTGCAAGGAATAGGTAGCGGGTTCGAGTCCTGTCATCTCCACCATAATTACGTACGTATTGCTAAACTGGTAGGAAACTACTGCCCGTGTACGCGGTCTTATACTAAGAGATTAGCACTTAGTTATATAGCGATTCCTCTGCTAAGTGGGGCTGCAAAAACGTCAACGGTTTAGTGTAAGATCAACAGTTGAATTAACAAAAGGCTTATATGCACGGATTCACTAAAATTAATTTAAATAGTCAGCTACCTGGCTTGAATACCTACGCCTTAGATCTAAACCCTGTATCAATTTAAGTTATTCTTAGTTTGATTAAAAGGGCCTTAGGGCCCTTTTTTATTGCCTGCTAGTAGCACTGTGTCTAGACTGAGTGAAGCAAATAAGTTCTCACCCCCTATCCATACATGGTCGCACCTTGTATACTGTTAGATAGCTGCACGATGGTACGCAGAATAATATATGTTAGCACTACGCCTTTCTCTAGGAAAGTTAGGTATTACAATTACGTGGGGGTCCTAGCCCTTTAATTGTTATAAGCCCTTAGAAGCCAAGTTAGTGTTAACATATGCTATTTTAGTTCAGTTGGTAGAATTTGCCCTTGGTATGGGTAAGGTCGTTGGTTCAAGTCCAACAAATAGCTCCACATTATGAAAAAACTATACACACCTACATACAAGTCTTACCTATCATCTATGAAACGTGCTCGTAGTGATGCCTTGCTTCTATGGCTAAAAAAGATGTTTTGTAAAGCGCAAGGTATCCCATACCGCGAAGATTATTAACTTGAATGGCTAGCTGTTTCGCTGTATAATTAATACTTAAACAGAAAGAGTAAACATGACAGCCTTTCAATTTCAAGGATTTGGGGGCCTGCCACTTACAGCAGTCCCCGTAGTTATTCCATTTGCTCAGTGGCACGAAGCTGCCAACTATGAGCAGTACACTAATCAGCCTAGAAAGAGTTAATTATGAAAATTCATGAAGCTATTGCTATGCTAGAGCAAATGGATCAAACAAAAGAGTGTACAGTTACATTTGGTCAACCTAGTGTAACGCACGAATACCCAGGTATGCCTTTCCAGCAGCAATATATCCCTACATGGGTAGTAGAAAAACCAGTGTACACCGGACCATATAATTAACATGAAAACATGAAAACACGAAAACACGAAAACAAACGCTAGTGCCGCGAAACCCCCCCTTTGCGGCACTAGCTAGAAAAAGAAGCGCGGGTAGTCACCAGAAGCCTTACAGGGCTACTCGAGGTGCACTCAACCGCGAAGGTTGGGATATTTAATGGGATTGAAACTTTAAAGTGAAGTAACTGGCTTTTAACCAGTAAAACTAGGCGCGATACCTAGCAGTCCCACCATATTTAAGTAATTTAACGGGCAATTACTAGCCCGGTAACTTTGACGAGTTGCGAATCTATAGCGCCAACTATAGTAAGATTAGATTACTTAAATATGGTCAGAGTTCGGTGAAACGACAATACGTCCGGGCAGTTAAGTTGTGCCCTATACTAAGTAATAGACGGTGCTAAGTACCATCAAGTAACTAACTCTAATCATATTTAACAACATTTATCATTCATGAGTGATTGGTGCTTAACATTATACTCTCCGCGCGTGGAGCGTAACGGTACAGTGTACTAGTAGCTTTAAAGTGTTGTTAAATATGGTCACGAGGATTAATTACCCTTTAACCAGATTTGGGAGTCATGACCCAAAGAACTCGCAATAGTCTAGTGGCTTAGGACGGCCCGTTAGGGTAAACGTAGGTTCGAATCCTGCTTGCAATGAGTTCGCATATTTATGAATTTTAGACGGCTTTTGTTCCACCATGCCGTGGAACCTAGGTCGGTAGGCTGACACCTGCGAAACAGCTACGTTGTCAGGCGTAGTTAATATTTAAAATTCATAAATATGTTTGTAGTAAATATATTTAAGCATTAGTGTAAATGGGCACAACTGATTGTTAGCGCGTTGGCAGTATATAAGAACCAGTAAGAACACCCGGCTCATAAGGCAAATGGGAGTATGCTTAAATATGATTACTGGGGTATAGTGTAATGGTAACACAACGACCTTTGACGTCGTTATTCTAGGTTCGAGCCCTAGTACCCCTGCCAGTATTCTTTAGAGATAAAGAACCCTATGCGAGTTGATGGTAAGTAACACTCGGTAAACGTCATTCTTGGTGCCACACTAAATTGACAACCATCTATAAAATCAAGTTACACAATCGGGAAGAGGGATACCGATTACTAATAAATTGACCGTAAGCAAACATGGTGTAGGCGCTTCGCTGTTAACGAAGAATAAGCTTGGTTCGATTCCAAGACGGTCAGCCAGCATTAATAATTTTAAACTTGATAACTAAGTATTATTTATTGTATAATTAATACTTATTTGGAAATACCGCAAAATGAACACTATATCCTTACACCGTGATGACGTAACTGCTATAACTTTGTGGCATTCTAAGTACCCAGATTCGGAATACCTTACTATTAATGTAGACTCTTCTAGTGGTATTGGGTCACTTGTAACAGCATCTCTAGTCGCCATGGTTAATGGCGACCTAGTAACTATTACTAAAACAGTTGTAGACGAAGCTTCCTGGTAAGTTAGTAAAATTTAGGCTTGAAGTAATAATAAAATCATTGTATAATTAATACTTAGAGACAGAGTAAGACACACCGGCGCTACCCACATTTAACATAAGATCAATGTAGACGTTTTAGGTTCGTGTAAGCCTCTCGGATTTTGCTACATACAACACCCTTGTATGTGTAAATAAGTTGTAGTGAACTTAGACGGATAACTTCTCTATTTGGACCTAATAATGTCCTAAGGTAAAACTTGTTATTCGGGTGGACATGAGATAGCTTAAATGATAGTCGATTTAGTTTGGCCGCTAATCAAGTTCTTAATTGTTGACAAATCTTAGCAACAGCCCTAATTATTATGGTAACCTTCTGATGATGGTTCGACCCTAAGTTGTAGCAAATTTCCTGATTTCAGGCAAGTTGTAGTAACTTTAAACAGAACCGAAACGCAAGAGCAGCTAGCTACCTGGAGACTTCAATACTCCTATGGCTAGAATCTTAGCGTAAAGGCATTTAAAGATTAACCTTTGGCTGTGGCCACAGTAAGAATGACAATAAAGCTCTTGTATGAGCTTAGAATAATTACCTAAGGTCTACAAAACGTATAACGGTGTACACAGATAATAACTGTTTAACCCTAATAAGACTTCTGAACAGAGGTTAACCTTTACATATATTATGATTATTAAAACAATGCAAAATTATTGGAAAAACGGCTTCTGCCCTATCTCCAATCAGCTACGAAAGCAGTTGCGAGTAGAATTTAATACTTTAGATTATCAAAACATTACAAATAAACCTATGCTAGCAAAAGTATTGCGCTTAGTACACGCTAAGCCTAAAAATGCTTATCAAGCTAAATTGTTTAGGTTTATTTGTTCCTAATAAGTGTAATAACTGGGTGGCAATGTAGTAGATTTGCGAATCTACGAGGGCTTGAATTCCTAAGAGCTTTGACATAGCTCTACACTTATACCCGCTCTGTGTTTTTAATACAGGGTTGCAGAATCTCGAAAGAGTTTCTTGCATATACCTGCTAGATGTGATTATGCTCTTGCCTAAGCTACCCACTATAACACTAGACGTAACCAGCCGTGAAAAGGTAGTAAATATGAGTTGAATATTTGAGATGACTACTTATATTCAATTATTACTTCAGTAGGTAGTCAGTCCTATGGGCCTAGTCAGCCGAATTCAGCTCAGTGATTAAGTAATCAAAGGCACACCCATTTATGAGCCGGTATTCAGTCCGTAAGTGCAATAGTGATTTACACCTAAAAGGTAGCCAGTCCTAGGCCGCAAGCCAGTTAAAGCCCTAAGTTCGCGAGAACTTAGATAAGTGTATAGCTTACATTTATCTAAGTTTTCAATGGAAGACGTGTTGCAAGGTGCGACAAGTGTTTGCTAAATACTCGCTCAGTAATGGGCTGATTGGTTCGATTCCAATGTTTTCCGCCAGATAAAAATAGACTTGAAACCCTAGTCAAAATGCGTTATAATTATTCTTTAAACAACAAATCTCTAAAATGAAATTCACTAAACTACTGGCTTCTATGATTATTGCTGCGTCTTTGGTAGCTTGTACTTCAGAGGCACCTCAGGATGTAGTAGATAATAACATGGCTGTAACCCGTTTTAATGCCCAGAAAAACGCTGCTAGTTATTTCCCTATTGCGTATCCTGAAGGCGCTGTAGACGCTAAACTGGGAAAGCCTACACGTATTCTTATGCAGTCAGACAGCACAGTCGCTAAAAATTGCCGTAACGGTGACGGCTGGGCTAGTGGAGAAATTCAGTTTGAAACGGGTAAAGTCTTGCCTGTTAAGTGCCAAACAAACGGTACTGGCAAAGGCATTAATGGCTGCATGACCAAGGCTGAGTTTGAGACTAAAACATATAAAGCAGAAGAAGGTTCTTGCCAAAATCTTGAAAACCTGGAAAAGTTTAAGTGATTAACCTAATTTTAGCGTTAGTAGTATTTGCATTTATTGCCTTAGGGTGGAAATTAAATACTTGGTACTACTGGCTAACTACTAAATATAATAAACCTGCTTAGCTCAATAGTAGAGCCAATGACTGATAATCGTTAGACGGTGGAGCGTAACCATCAGCAGGTACCAAATATAACTCAGTAGCTCCAATTGGCAGAGCGGTGCGCTCCAAACGCATGTGTTGTAGGTTCAAATCCTACCTGGGTTGCCATACAATTAAAAAAATAACGCGGGTTATATCAGGTGGTAGATAGCTAGGCTCATAACCTAGAGGCCGTTGGTTCGACTCCAACACCCGCAACCAGATTTAAGCAGCAGTGCTTAAAAGTACTAGAACTAATAGGGTATGAGGTCACACGTCCACTCCTATTTGATAAACAGTACAGAGTTTCATCAGTTAACACTATATGAGACTCTTCTAATTAGCATACTTACTAAGTGTTCTAATTAGAAGGAAAAGCAACCCAATTGGCGATGGGACCGGTCTTGAAAACCGTCGAGTTAGAAATAGCCTTGAGAGTTCGACCCTCTCCTTTTCCGCCATATTACTACAAAAACTACAATGGAACACCGATAACCGACACTATTCTGCAGAACGTGAAGGTAGGCCATGAAGAGCAGGGTTTTCACAGATTCAAGCGCTGAGTAGTACTTATTTATGTCGGGTTGGCCGAGTAGTTAGGCAGCGGATTGCAAATCCGTACCAGACTGGTGCAACTCCAGTACCCGACTCCACTTTATGAAAGCGACAATGACCAAAGCAAGTAAACTAGTACCTATCTTTGGGGACGGCATCCCTGGAATGATTGAGCCTAAAGCATCCTCTCACGTGTACGAGTTTTATATTTCAGGTACTATTGATAGCCCTGAAAATTACATTGATTGGTTTGATACCATTCGACACTGCAAGCCTGACGATACTGTTAAAATTTATATTAACAGCTACGGTGGTGATATGTTTACAGGTATTCAGTTCATGCGTGTTTTAGCAGAAACAGAAGCGTTGGTTATTTGTAGTGTTGAAGGTGCTTGTATGAGTGCCGCTACTATGATCTTTTTATGTGCAGACCAGTTTGAGGTAACTCCGCACTCTATGTTTATGTTCCACAATTATTCTGGTGGAACAATGGGCAAAGGTGGCGAGATGTACGGCCAGATTCAGCATGAGCGTAAGTGGTCAGAACAGCTTTTAAAAGAAATCTACGAAGAGTTCTTATCTCCAGCAGAAATCCAGTCCTTACTAGATAATAAAGATTTGTGGATGGACGTAGACGAAGTAGTCTTGCGCATGGAACAACGTACTAAACTTTTACAAGAGCGTGCTGATGAACAAAATACTGATAACAATACTGACTAGCATTATGCTTAGCGGCTGCTTTTACCAATCCGTTAGCTCTAATGACATAGACACAGCCGTACTATTGTGTGCTAAGAATAGTAGTACAGTAGTAAGCATCCGAGCTAGTTTTATAGGAAATGAAACTACTACCTGCTCTAATAGAAAAGTGTTTACCATAACAAACGATTAAAATTGAGGTAAAGTAGCTTAGCGGTAAAGCAGCTCCTTCATACGGAGAAGATCATAGGTTCAAATCCTATCTTTACTACCAATAAAGGCCAACGTGAAGGGCCTAGTAGATGGATTTCTACTAAAGGTACACCGGAATACCGCAAATCCTCGCATGGTCATCAGACTAGACGCTGCACTAATCTCTCCTTAGCACAAATGGATAATGCGTCGGTTTACGAAACCGTACGGTGGCAGTTCGAGTCTGTCAGGAGAGGCCATATGTTAGTAGATACCCTACCCAAGGGGTATATGAGAGTGGTTGGAAGCATCATATCATAAGTGGAAACAGGGCTACCTGCCTGGGGGTTTCTTAGTTAACTTTACGTATCTACTAACATATGGCCCTAAACTTTAGAAACTTAAAAGACCCTAAGCTGGGCTTACTTGATCAAATTACATTTGGTAAACTAAAAGGTTGCAGAGTTTGTGACGTTATTGAAGACCACTACGAGTACTTAATATGGGCAGAAAAGCAAGGCTACTGTAAATTTCAGCACATTGTTATAGAAACCATTCAAGATATGGCTAACTTTGAAAAGTGGGGAGCCCCTAAAGAACCTGAAAAAGATGGCAGGTATACTGAGTTTACTCGGTATGACGACGGTGCTTGGGATACTGACATTCCTTTTTAATGGTAATAATAGTGTAATGATAGCACCATCGTCTGTGAAACTATAAGATAGGGATTGAAACCCGTTATTACCCCAAATTCTTACTTGAAATACTTGCTTAATATTGTTATAATAATTATATGAAAAAGCAATTTAAACTATCCTCAGTTTCACCAGCCCGCGTTGGTGACCGTGAAACTCCTTATATCCCTAGTTTTGCAACCCATGGAGGCACTACTTCTCTTAAAGAAGTTCCTGTCTATACTGGAGATAAAATGATTGGTATTTCCATTATCCACAAAAGCTGCTTGCAACCTATTTTTAGCAAACAAGCTGCTGTAGACGCTGCCTCTATGCGGCGTTAGTAGTAAGCGTGCGTAGTTCAATGGTAGAATAGGACGTTGCCAACGTCTAGACGAGAGTTCAATTCTCTCCGCCCGCACCAAGATATTAGCTTGAAACATATACTAAAACTTGTTAGAACTGTTGTATGAAAACACTAATTATACTATTACTGCTGTTACAAACAAAACACCTGATAGTGGATTGGATTTTACAACCTTCTTGGATGTGGAAGAACAAAGGTACCTACGGACATTATGGAGGTATACTTCATGCTGCTTTTAATGCAGTATTTACTGTACTCTGTTTCTCTCTAGTAACAAACCAGTACATCTTAGTGTTTTTTATAGATTTCATTTTACATTACCATATTGACTGGGCTAAGATGAATGTTACTAGAATTACAAAATGGGGTCCCACCACTCACCCAGAGTTTTGGTGGCTGACTGGCTTTGACCAGTATTTGCATCAGGTTACCTATATATTAATAGTGGGGTTAGTGTTTAACGGCTAGCACGGCTGGCTTCCACCCAGCAAGAAAGAGTTCGAATCTCTTATCTCACACCAAAAATAAAATAAAATAAAAATTACTATGAATCCAGAATCAATTAACGAACTAGAGTACCTAGCAAGCTACTGCAAACGTATGAATAACAACACAATATTATACTCTATCGACGCAGCCATTGAAGGAGTACTTAACAAAAGATTTATTGTAGGTAGCTACTCTAACTCTTCCGGGTTTTCTATCGCCAAAGACCCTACGCTACACACATCCAGAGCAGCAGCTCGTTTGGAGTGTAATCGTTTATCTAAAATGGTGCCTGGAAAGCTATATATATTTCTTGAGCTATCAGGCGCAGAAATAACCCCCGTTACAGTAGCCACCAATAGTTACTAAGCTATAGTTCCTTAGCTCAGGGGTAGAGCAACTCCTTTACACGGAGAAGGTCCACAGTTCGAAACTGTGAGGAACTACCATAATTTCTTATTTGAAGTCTGTGTTACTTTTCTGTATAATTAATACATTAACAGGAACTAAAATGAAAAAGATTGTAATTCACTGCACAACCAATACTATTGGAACTGATTCTTGGGAATTTTTTGAAGTCCCGGATGATACAACTGATGACTCGCTTTATAGCTTAGCCAATGAGTGTGCAATAGCTAACGCTGAAATGTACGGCTTTTATCCGCCTTCTGAAGATGAAGATGAAGAATGTGACAACGATTCAGCAGACGAAAACATAGAAGGTACTTGGGAGCTTTATGATTCTAAAAAGCACGACGGATATACTATGACTGGCACACCAGTCTGGATAGAAGGATAAACAACTTACTCTTTTAGCTCATTTGGTAGAGCGGCGGACTGAAAATCCGTGCGGCGTGGTTCAAAACCACGAAAGAGTACCAATATTATAGCGTTAAGTGAGAGCCGTAAGACACGGTAAACTTATATAACTAGACAAGGCGTCGCTAGTTAAAGTATCTTTTCGTAGGTTAGAATCCTACACGCTATACCACGGGCATTCATATAACGGCCGTTATCGCGGATTGTCTATCCGCTGATGGGGTTTGATTCTCCCATGCCCCGCCACCATACCCTAAGCCGCCTATACGCGGCTTTTCTTTATTGTAGTATATGAGTAACATTTTTCTCTGTTCAGATCACCATTTTTCACACTTAGGAATGATTACCTTTACTCGTGCAGATGGTGTAACAGTTCTTCGTGATTTCAAAAACATAGATGAAATGGATGAGCATATGATTGCTCAACATAATAAAACGGTAAAGCCTTCGGATAAAGTGTACTTTTTAGGTGATGTAGCTTTTAACAAGAAAGCACTAGCTAACGTAGCAAGACTAAACGGTGAAAAAGTGCTTATCAAAGGTAATCACGATAAAGAAAAACTAACAGAGTACGTAAAATACTTTAAAGACGTTAGAGGCAGCCACCAATTTGACGGTATGCTGCTTACACACATTCCTGTGCATGTTAATAGCCTAGGTCGTTGGCCTGTAAATGTACACGGACACTTACACTCTAACGTAGTAACCTTTGAAAGTACTAAACTTCCTGACCCTAGATACGTATGTGTATGTATGGAACAACTAGAAGACTATACACCTATTTCCCTAGAAGAGCTTAAACTAGGTATTAAAAAATCTACTTGATTAGTGTGCTTAACTTTGATATAATTATTACTTATTAAACAGAAAACAATATGACTAACCCCCTTAATCTGCCTCCTGAACTTATTAAACTATTCCAGAACGCCTTTCCTAGTCGCACATCAAAAAACACTTCAGGTATGGAGTTTGCTTCCGGCACTTCGGATACTGTTTGGCCCTTTCCCGTACTTGAAACAGACGTAGTAGAAGCTAATAAGCCGCAAAAACCTGATAACGCTATAGGCATCGTACATATTTACGACCCGGAGCACCCAAAGGGCGGTATGACCGTTGCCTATCAAAAGTCTAGCCCCTATAGCTCTGGTGCAATGGTAGACGTAGCTGTGCATGTGTGCTCAACAGCAGACTCTTTTAGCAAGAAGATCGGTAATGCGGGAGCTACACAAAAATTCTTAAACGGTGAGACTATCCAGTTGCCGCTATTGAAAAACTATAAAAAAGAAGATATTGCATATGCTGTAAAGCACGCATTTACAGCATTTTACTGGTCTATGTAACCTTTTGTCCCTGTGGTGGAACGGTAGACACAGGAGACTTAAAATCTCCCGCCTTTGGCGTGCCAGTTCGAATCTGGCCAGGGATACCAAAATAAAGGTCGATAGCTTAGAGTCCTAAAGCAGCGGCCTCATAAGCCGTTGATCCTGGGTTAGAATCCCAGTCGATCTACCAATTAACTAAATAACCAACTAAGAATATACAATGGAATTTCTCATCTGTCCTGTCCCTGATAACTCTATTTCTAAACTAGACCCCGGCTGCTTGTTTCGTAGCCCTGCAGGAGTACCCTTTTATTATGCAGTAAGTTTTACAGACACTAAAATTAGTATATCTGATACGGCTTATAGGTATGTAGAATTTCACGTAGATTCTTTAGACGAACTTATTAGTCAAATTAAGCAAGCTAAAACCTTGAAAATTCCGACGATTACAGTTGTATCTGGTGGCGATGAAGTACCTTTTGATAGTTCGGAAATTTCTTCGCTTTTGTTTATCCTAAAACGCGTAGCCAAGTACATTAAACATCGTATGGTTATCAAACAATTCCAAGACCCTGAAGTTGTAGAAGCCTATTTATACAACATCTTGGTTCAAGGCGCAGAATCTTAAAAACTTAACTTCTAATAAAACCTATGTCAAAAGCAAAAAGTAAAACAGCAGTCGCAGCCTCTTCAGTTTACAAAACCAGCCGCCGCTGGGAAACTAACCGTAAAGCCAGGTTGGAACGAACTATCCGTAATCAGCCTAATAACGAGCAGGCAAAGCTTGCCTTAAAGGGCATGGTTTACCGTCGTAAAACTCCCGTGAATCAAGAGTGGTCAGCAAGCTGGATTGCAGCCGCTAAACTATTTAAACTGTTTGGTGGTAAGTTTAATCGCGCTATTATGAGTGCTAATGTTGAGATTTCTCGTGCAGCACTTCAAGCTCAAAGCCCCGTTGCTGCTAGAACTACTCTTAAGCCGGAAACTAAAGCTATGCGAGAGTCTTATTTCTCTATTGCAGCGCGGGCTAATCTAAGAGTACCGGCTTAAGATGGAGTTAGTTTTACTCTATATCCTGTTTGCAATAACAACAGCACTTACCGCAATCATCGTTAGCTTAAGACCTGCTATCTTAAGGCGAGAGGCAGAAGGCTTTGCAGTGTTTAACAAAGGCACCGTATATTTCGCCTTTTTTGTAGTAGCTTTAATAGCAGCCCCCCTAGTGTTTTTTAGTTTTACTCACCCTTATCTTAGTTTAATCTTTCAAAAGCACGTTTATGATGGGCTATTCAAAGAAGATTAAAAATTTTAGAGTTGATTAGTTTTGCTTAAAGCTGTATAATATATACTTACACAGACGGTATAAGTACCCACCTATTAGTCACTAAATATTGACTTGATTTAGTACATAAATCGCTGTATAATTAATACTTAAACACAGAAAGCAAAATACAATGAACTTCATGCAATTTACTTACACTAAAGCCGACCACAAAGCCAGCCAGCGTGCTCTTTATGTTACTGTTAGTCCTAATAATATGTATGAAGGCGTCGATATTTCTGAGCTTAGCGTAGAAGACCAGGGACTATTCATTGCAGAAAACGAAGCAGCAAAAAGCGACTTCCTTGCAGAAGCTGCACGTATTCGTGATAAGTTTGATGTAAAGACTATGTATCGTCGTTTTGACCCGCTAAAAATGACAGATGTAACTAAAGAATCTGTATAAACAAGTTACGTGCCCAGTTAGCACAGCGGTAGTGCAATCCCCTTGTAAGGGATAGGTCGTCTGTTCAATCCGGACACTGGGCACCATATTTAAGTACCTTTGTGTTAAAACCACAGCAAGGGCTTCAGGGCTTCAGGGCTTCAGGGCTTCAGGGCTGCTAGGGTACTTAAATATGGTAAGTTAGAATGTGGGCTTAGAAGCAGCCATCATTTAAAGAGTAGGGCAAAGGCACGTTGGGTCTGTAAGAAACTGAAGGGCATCTAGGTTTCTGAAAGTAGAAAAGTATATAATAACGCAGCGCAACTTCTAGCTTAGTATACGAATCTCGCGTGAGCCACTTGGTAAAGTACATAGGCACCCCGGAAACGGTAAGGCTGAAGTCCCTTTTAGCGTAATAGCACACTATCTTATCTTTTATTATACTACATTCGTCTATCGGTTAGGACAGTGGCTTTTCAAGCCATTAAGAGCAGTTCAACTCTGCTATGTAGTACCAATATAATTACTTACTTGAATAGTTAGTAATTATATTGTATAATTAATCTTTAAACAACACACAACTAGGAAAATTAATAATGGCTTGGACAGACGACGACAAAAAATTGGTTATTGAAAAATACGAATCAGGTAGCCCTACTCCAGAAAACTCTACTGAATTGGTTAAATCCATTGCAGAAGAAATGGAACAGTCACCTAATGGTGTGCGCATGATTCTGGTTCAGGCAGGTGTATACTTGAAGAAAGACGCTAGTGCGGCAGGTTCAACCAGCGCTACTAAAGCTAAAACAGGCGACAAAGCTCCTCGCATTAGTAAAGAAGACCAAATTGCTGAGCTGAAAGCTGCAATTCTCAAAGCAGGTGCCGAAGCAGACGACGAAATTCTTAATAAGCTAACAGGCAAAGCCGCTGCTTATTTCACCAAGGTTCTTGCAGCCTAATCCTTAAAAGGCAGCTTCGGCTGCCTTTTTGCATTTATAGGTTAGATATGAAATTATTTTTTAAAGCAAAAGACGGGGGCCATGAGTCTAAAGTAACAGGATACTGGCTAATAGAGTCTAAAATGTTCTTCTCCATTGTCTTACTACGATTTGATAAAGGTAGCAGAGAAGTTTACCATACGCACGCATTTAATGCGGTATCGTGGGTCTTAAAAGGCAAGCTGTTAGAGTACGTTAAAAACTCAGGCAAACCTATTCAGTGTGTATATACACCGTCCCTAAACTGTATCTACACACCCAGAGAGCGGTTTCATAAAGTAGAAGGAATTGCAGATACCACATGGGCTATCTCTTTTAGAGGCCCTTGGTTAAACATCTGGAAAGAGTTTCTTCCCTATACAAACACTGAAATTAACTTAACTCATGGTAGATTAGCAGTATGAAGTACTTCTCAGAAGCTCACAAAATCTGTATGGAAGCCCCCATTGTGCATTACGACACTACTGCTGTAATTAGCCCCGTACCTCAAGTATCTATCAATTTCAAAGCATTGTTAGTCTATATTACAACTGCCGGATTTTTAACCTGCGCCAAACTCCAGAAAAATACATGAATTTTACTATTTACTCCAAACCTAATTGCACGTACTGTGAACAAGCTAAAGCATTAATTAAACTAAAAAAGCACGACTATGTAGAACTCGTTCTTAACGTAGGGCAAAAGCACGAGCCCGGTAAGCAGTACGTTCCAGTTACTCACCTAAAAGACAAAGCCCCTAACGCAACCTCAGTACCTCAAATCTTTGTAGGTACTAAGCACATTGGTGGATTCCTGGAACTACAAAAGTATCTTAAATATGAGTGATCTTCTTTTTAACATTAGGTTTGGTACTAGGCACCTTCAAATAGGTCCTGAGACTTTTAGCTTTAAAGTTAACACATACCATGTGCGTAACAAGCCTGTACGTTGGTTTAAAATTTATTGCGCATTCGGTAACCACTATATTTAATAAGTTGACCCTAAGCTAGATCTTTGATATAATTATCTTTTAAAGAAATTAATATAATATGGCAACAGTTATCAGATACGACAAAAAAGTTCTTAAACAGTTTACTTGTTATCATTGTAGTGCTATTGTTGAGTACACTCCTCAAGAAGATAAATACACAGATAGAACAGACGAAGGTACTAAGATTAAAGGACTACACTGTCCTAATTGCGGAAACTTTCATAGAACCAACCCATAGGATAAATAATGGCAACACGCGCTAAGAATGATAACGAGAGACTAGACGAGGCGCACTTTGAGCGCGTGATTGCAGGGCTTGAGCCTGTAGAAGGCAAGCCTATTACTAAAAAAGACGCGTGCGCAATTTTAGGTATTGCCTACAACGTCACACGCTTAGCAGTTTTAATTGACAAGTACAAAGAAAACAAAGCCCGAGATGCGTCACGTAGGGCTGCTCTACGTGGTAAGGCTGCTACAAAAGACGAGATTGTTTACGCTATTCAAGAGTACCTTGAAGGCTCTACAGTTGATGCTATTTCTAAATCTATTTACCGTAGTGCGGGATTTGTTAAAACTATCCTAGAAGTTAATGATGTGCCGCTACGCGCAACCTCGCACGACTACTTTAAACCAGAGCTAGTTCCCGACGGAGCTACCCGTATCCGCTTCAAAGTAGGTGAGATCGTTTACTCTACACGATACGATTCCCTAGCTCGTGTAGACTTAGAAACTCTTACAGACAGGTATGGGTATATTTATCGGTGCTGGTTGCTAGCAGAGAAATGGCAGCAGAGTATGAATACCGAAGCCTACGAACTAGCTTCGCTTGAGCATCTTAGAGAAATTGGGGTACGTATATGAATGAAGAACCAGAACTGTACGAAAAACTCGTTTATAGTAATGAGGATAAGTTCTACCAGCTAAGGTTGGTAGTTAATGAGTTTCGTGGCAAACAGTACGTGCACATCCGTAAATACTTTCAAACATACGAAGGCGACTACCAAGCTAGCCGCGAGGGTGTAAGTATGGAAGCAAGCATCTCTAACATTCTTAGCCTACTAGACGGGCTTATGGAAATTGTATCTAAAGAAGAAGCTGCTCAAATAGTAGCAAAACATTTTAAGGTAAATTAAATGAAGTTTATACCACTAACGGAGCTAGATACAGGTCTCCCTATGAAAGTAAATGCTGAACAGTTATTAGAAATTTATGATAACAACCACCAAAGTGGAAGTATTTTAGTCTATAATAGCGGCCACACTAGGCTTGTTAAAGAAACTGTATCGGAAGTTATGAGTTTAGTTCAATATTATTGATATTGCAAATAGTTGCTTAATCCTTTATAATATACTTTATGAGACACATTTCTTTTCCTTCTATTGATCAATTTCGCAGTGTTATTAAACACGTTAAAGATACCGCCAAGTTTCACAATGAACCCCTTCCGACCCTAAACTTCAGCGGTACGGTTAAACTACACGGAACTAATCACGCGGTATGTTTCTCACCTTTAGGTATTATGTATACACAAAGCCGTGAACGTGTTACTACTCCAGAAGACGACAATGCAGGGTCTAGTACTTGGAGTTACGCTAATAGGCCTTTATTTACGCAGGTTCTTGCTAACATACAGACCCAGCATACCTTAACTGCTCAAGATACTGTACAAATATTTGGCGAGTTTTGTGGTGGCAACATTCAAAAAAGCGTAGGCCTTAATAACCTTCCTAAAATGTTTGTTGTATTTGCTATTCGTATCTCTGAGAACTCAGACTCCCAAAAATTCCTGTCTAGCCAAGAAGTTCTAGACGCGTGCGGCGGAGTACTTCTTAGTATCTACCAGTTTCCTAACTATACCATTAAGGTTAACTTTAACATTCCGGAGCTAGCACAAGCAGGATTAATATACCAAACTAATCTAGTAGAGCAGGACTGCCCAGTTGCGCGTCAACTACTAGGCGCTGATTTTGCTGGGGAGCTTGTAGGAGAAGGGGTAGTATGGACTACCGTGTATAAAGGCAACACGCTAAGGTTTAAAGTAAAAGGAGAAAAGCACTCTAGTTCTAAGGTTAGTACTTTAGCAGCTGTTGACGTTGAAAAAATTGCCTCAATCCGTGAGTTTGTAGATAAAGTAGTTACAGAGCCTAGACTACTACAAGGTCTAGAGCACGTTGAAAGTCGTGACCCTAAAAATACAGGGGTCTTCATTAAGTGGGTTATGTCTGATATCTTTAAAGAAGAGTCCGATACGTTAGCGGCCAGTGGCTTTACTAGTAAAGATGTAACTTCTACAGCCGCTAGTGCAGCCCGCAAATGGTTCCTTGGGCTACAGTAAATTTGTATTTGCTTTAGTCTGCCTAATAGTATATAATATATCTTATGAACAAAATTAAAATATATTTGGACGAGGCGTCTATATCTTACTACTCTGGAACCCCTATTATTAGTGACGAAGTATTTGACCGTTTAGCTGATTCGATTGGATACGCTAAAGTAGGTGCAAAACAGCACGAGAATATTAGCAAGCATTTGTACCCTATGTACAGCCTGAAAAAATACTACGAAGACGAGGGTGCGGTCCCTTTAGCAGACATTCCTAACAAAGTATGTACCCCTAAACTTGATGGCGCAGCCATAAGCCTGCTTTATATTGAAGGCGAACTAGTACAGGCACTTACTCGTGGTGACGGTACAGAAGGTACAGACATTACTGCAAAAGTAATTGCTCGTAAAGACCTAGTACCTTTAACAGTTGCTAACACTGGTACTTTTCAAGTAACGGGTGAGATTGTAGCCCCTAAAGAAGTACCTAATAGTCGTAACTACGCAAGTGGTGCGTTAAACCTAAAAGACACTGCTGAGTTCTGTACCCGAGCTATTAGCTTTTTCGCTTATAGCGTAATACCTTATACAGAAGATACATATACCCGTGATATTCAAAATCTCAAAGCTCTTGGCTTTAATACTATTTTCGATAGTGAATTACATAATATCTATGAGTGTGACGGTGTCGTACTTCGTGTTGATAGCAATAGACTATTTGAAAGTATGGGGTACACAAGTAAGTTCCCTCATGGTGCTTACGCTAAAAAAGTCAGACAAGAGGCAGTAGAAACTCAGATTCTGTCAGTAGAATGGGGCGTAGGCAAAAGTGGTAAGGTCACGCCTGTAGCCGTTCTTAAACCTGTTATGATTGGCGACAAACTAGTATCTCGTGCAACTCTTAATAACCCTGGGTTTATTGAAATGCTAGGCTTGCGTATAGGTGATACAGTAGGGGTGATTTTAGGTGGCGAAATAATACCTTGCATTACCCACAAAGTAGATGCTTAGGCATTAAAAATTTAGACTTGTGCAACGTACCCTTTTGGGTTATAATTAATACATAAACCGAAAACGAACTATGCAAAAGATTGAGATTCCCACTACGTGTCCTTGTTGCGAATACTCGCTTATTTTTGTTAATGAGCAGCTGTTCTGCAGAAACACGGCATGTACTGCTCAACTTAATAAGAAACTAGAGAATTTCTGCAAAGTTTTACAGATTAAAGGCTTTGGCCCTAAAACTATTGAAAAACTAAATTTAGCAGATATTACCGAGCTGTTCTATCTCGATAGAGATATGGTAATAGAAGCTCTCGGTGCCAAAACAGCAGACAAACTACTAGATGAAATTGAGCGCGCTAAGGGTGCAGATCTAGCAGCAGTAATCGCCGCTTTCAGCATACCGCTAGTTGGCGGAACTGCTGCTAAGAAGATTGCTGATACGGTTTCCTCAATTGAAGAAATTAATCAGGAAACCTGCAAAATAGCAGGTCTAGGAGATAAGGTAACAGCTAATCTATTAAACTGGATTAGTACAGAGTACCCAGAAATTAAAGAGTTTATGCCCTTTAGTTTTAAGAGTTCGGAGAAGAAATTAGTTAATACAGATGCTAAACGTGTTTGTATTACTGGTAAGTTAAAGTCCTTCAAGAAGAAAGTCGATGCTGAAGCTTCCCTTTCAGCGGCAGGCTACATTCTAGTAGATTCTGTAACTAAAACTACAGATTATCTAGTAGACGAAGAAGGCAAAATGTCTAGTAAACGGGAAAAAGCCGTTCAATACGGTATTACAATTATAACCGATCTAAATGATCTACTGAAAGAAATAAATTAATGACTGAATCAAAAGCTAAAAAATGGTCTGATGCTACTGTTGAACAACTCCTGTCGATCGTAGGAGATAGTTCACCTGTAAGCGTTGCCTCTGTTGAACAAGCTGCTGCCACAATGGAACTCACCCCCCGTTCTGTTGCTTCTAAGCTGCGTCAACTAGACCGTGAAGTTGCTTCGATGGCAAAAGAAAAAGTTACTGCCTTTACTCCTGAGCAAGGTGCTGCTTTGAGCGCATTTGTAAGCCGTAATGCAGGTAATTTGACGTATAAAGAAATCTCCGAGCAGTTCGACGGCGGTTCCTTTAGTGCAAAGCAGATTCAGGGCAAGCTTCTTGCTCTTGAGTTGACTGGTAGTGTTAAAGCTGCTGAAAAGGTAGAAGTAGCGCGTACGTACACTACAGCAGAAGAAGGCGTGTTTGTTAAGATGGCACAAGCAGGTAAATTCATTGAAGAAATTGCAGCCACACTTGGCAAGACTATTGCTAGTGTTCGCGGTAAGGCTCTGTCCCTAACCCGTAACGGACAAATTGAGAAGATTCCTGCGCAGCAGATCAGTCACGCTAAGAACGTAACAGACCCTGTTACTGACTTGGGTGACGCAATTGCAACCATGACCGTGGCTGAAATTGCTAAAGCTGTGGATAAAACAGAGCGTGGCTTGAAGACACTGCTTACCCGTCGCGGCATTAAAGTTGCTGATTATGATGGTCAGGCTAAAAAAGCTAAAGCAGAAGCTAAAGCAGCTTAATCTAATTGATTAAATAATAGGCCGGGAGTTACATATAGCTCCCGGCCTTTTTTAGTTTATACTATGAAAATTACCATAACTTACCATGATAACGAAGCTTTCACATCAGAAGAGGTTGTGAAACAAGCTGAGCATAATTACGGAAAAACGGTTAAAGTAGACATTATGCCGGAGTCGGCTAAGGCACATGACCTAATCTATTTTGGGCTACAGCAGATTATAACACATCAGCAACTAGGCTTGTTGTATGACGACAAACATGGGTATCATGCCAGCCTTCAGCGGCTTAGATCAGAAACTCTGTACAAACTAGAAGAAATTTTAGACCAGGTCATTATTGATAATGAAACTAAAGTAGCCGCAGCGTAATGTGTGGTGAGTAACCACATAGGAGCCAAATGGATATTTCAGCAGTAGTTTTGAATAAGCTCTTATTAGAGAAAAATATTGACGTCTGGGCCAAACTAAAGCTAGTATTCCTTGACCCTGCCTATTCCTCAGTTTACAACCTTATCACTAAACACTACGACAAGTATAGTACCGTCCCTAGTTTTGATGACCTAGAGACAACATCCAGAGAAGGAATTGCGCAGAAGACATTAGCCACGCTTAGGCTTATTGATGAAACAGAGGTAAGTGCAGAAGTAGCCTTAGACGCACTTATAGACCAGTACACTCAAAATGAGTGTATTATGCTATTGGACAAGTTTATTGATAAACTACCCTTATACGACACTACAGAAATAAAAGAAAGTCTAGCTAGTATTGTAATGAAACTAGACGAGAAGACGCTGAAAACTGAAGGCGTTTTCGGAATGAATGAGATCATGGTTTTTGTAAGACCAGAAGAACTGGCTAAAAACCGAGTGCACCTGGGCCTTAACAACACTTTTGATTCAGTACTAGGTGGAGTAGCCCGACAAGAGCTTATACTTATTGGAGGTAAACGCGGTTCTGGTAAGTCTATTACCTGTAGCAACCTAATGATTAATCAGTATGAGATGGGCAATACAAGTATATACTTCACTATTGAGATGATTGCGCAGGAAACGTTAACAAGGAATATGAGTATTCTAGCTAACGTCAACCATATGAATCTTAAGAACAATAAGCTCACCGATGACGAGATGCTAAAAGTCATTAAAGCCCGTGGCGCTATGTTTGTAGGGGCAGATCCCTTTGTTCAAGAGTTTTTAAAGAGCAGAGACCCTTATATCTTCGAAGAGAGTATTGTCCGAGAATGCGAGTTGCAAGAAGCTCAAATGATTATTGTTGACGATAGAGCACTAAGCCTTACCTCCCTAGACCTTCATATTGGTAAAGTTAAAGCGCGCTTTGGGGACAAGCTAACTACAGTAGTAGTAGACTACCTTAATCAAATTGTTGTAGAAGGTACCGGGTCTCAGTTTGACTGGCAGCCTCAATTAGTAATCAGTAAGAAATTAAAAGAGCTAGCTCGCAAGCACGACGTTGTTATGGTCTCACCTTATCAGATTGATGATACGGGCCAAACTAGGTTTGCTAAGGGTATTTTAGATGCCGCGGATATTGCCGTAATTATGGAAGCACATACAAAAGAAGATAGTGCTATTAGCATGGAGACTACCAAAATTCGAGGAGCTAAGGAAATGAAATTTACTAGCCCTATAGATTGGGACACTCTTCGTATTAGCCCAATTTCAATCGAGAAACCTGTAGTTGCAGAAAAGCCTAAAAAGGATAGTATGAAAAGAGCGCACGCCACAGAAGAAAAAGCAGGAGATCTAGCATGGGATGCGTAGCGCACCCTAGCGGTCTATCTAGCGAATCCGAAATAGCTTACATAAGCATGGACTACTGGGCGCACCCAGATAACGCTAGTTTAGCTAAAACTGCTGACGGGACGTGGACAGAGCCTGGAGTATGGGAAAGGTTGTTAGCTTTCCAGCAGGGGTGGAAAGCTTGCAAAGATTTTAATAGGGCAAATAATGAGTGACCCAGTACTAGAACTTCTAAAAGAAAAAGGGGTTTCTTTCTCTATTTCAGGCAAGGACTACGTTACCACGTGCTTTAATCCAGACCACTCCGATAATACTCCTAGTTTTAGAATTGATAAGATTACCGGGATATGCCACTGCTTTTCTTGCGGCTACAAAGCTAACCTATTTAAATTTTACGGGCTATTAACTAATAACGTCTCTATTAGAATAGCTAAACTTAAAGAGAAGCTTAAAGCCTTGAGCGAGAGTACTAACGGACTAGAGCCTATGGAAGGTAGCACCCCCTACACTTCCGCATTTCGCGGAGTCAGCGCCAAAACCTTGAAATATTTTGACGCGTTTTCTACTGATAAAGTTTCTGTTATGGAAGACCGAATAGTTTTTCCTGTTAAAGACGTGCGAAACAAAACTGTATGCTACGTAGGTAGACATACTATGTCTAACGGAAATCCTAGATACGTTAATTATCCTACAGGCGCAACTATACCTATGTACCCTGCCAGATTTGATGAGCACTTTACTAGTATTGTTCTAGTAGAGGGTATATTTGATATGCTTAATTGTTACGATAACGGTTTACATAACGTAGTATGTACTTTTGGTACTAGTAAGCTTAATAACGACGTAGCTCAGAAGATGCTAAGCTATAAGGTAATGGGCATTGAAAAAGTATTTATTCTATATGATGGAGACGCTCCTGGACGCGAAGCCGCAAAAAAGATTAAACCTTTAATTGAAGAAGCAGGTTTCACCGTAGAAATAGTAGACTTGCCAGATGGCGTTGATCCTGGTACAATGAGTACTGAAGACATACATTCACTAATAGAATATACAAAAGGAACTTGATACACCTTAGTAAAGGTATCTAAAAGGAAATAAATGAAAATTGCAGTAATAGACAAAGCCCCTAGCAGAAATAACTATAAAGACTACTTTAAGTTTGAGTTTGATACGTACCATATGTCTAGTGTACCAGTCCCTAAACTGTTAAAAAAGGACGTAGACTTAATTGTAGACTTAGAACCTTATAACTATGTTATCTTAGTCGGGTCTGAAGCCGCTAAAGAATATGCTAAAATCAGTTCTGTTACTAATTACGCTGGACAGCTAATGTACGATAAGTTTATCTGTATTAGTAACCCCGCTATCTTGCATTTTAAACCGGAAGGTAAAGAAGCCTTTACGCGTGCAGTAGACCGTATTCATAAGTACGTTACGGGAGCATTAACTAATGCCAAAGCTACGGGAGACTACTTAGGTATTAATAGTACTACTAAAGCTATTGAATTCTTTAAAGAAGTATTAGAAAATGCTCAAGGATACGTAGCTTGGGACACGGAAACTACTTGTTTGTACCCTAGAGATGGGTACGTACTAGGACTGTCTATGTCGTATAAATCCAAACACGGTGCTTACGTCAGCACCGACTGTATAGACGAAGAGTGTCTAGAGATCTTAAACGAAATCATTAAAAAGTACTCTAGTATCTTTCATAATATGAAGTTTGACATTAAAATGATTGAGTATCATCTTGGTATTAAATTTGATCGCAGTCGAGTACATGATACCATGTGTATGCACTACTGTTTAGATGAAAATGAAGGCCATGGACTAAAACCTTTAGCTCTAAAGTACACGGACTACGGAGATTACGATACAGAGCTAGACGAGTTTAAGAAGGCCTATTGTGCTAGAATGGGCGTATCTAGCGATGACTTTACATACGATCTTATTCCTTTCGATCTTATTAGTAAGTACGCGGCAATTGATACCGCTGTAACTTATGATTTATTTCAGAAATTCTGGCCTATTATCCAAAAAAATGCTAAAATTCTTAATGTATACAATACACTAATGATTCCTGGTACTTTGTTCTTAATGGACATGGAAGAAGTAGGTATTCCTATTAGTAAAGAACGTATGGTTCAAGCTAATACGTACTTAGACCGTTGGATTCTAGAAGCTAAAGAAGAGATTTACGCTTTTGACCATGTTAAAAACTTTGAAACAGATGCAGGCATTATCTTTAACCCTAATTCAGTACAACAACTACGTAAAGTACTGTTTGACTACGTAAAGCTTAACCCTATTCAGGGTAAGCTTACGGGAACTGGTGCAATCTCTACTGATGCTGAAGTACTAACACTTCTAGCAGAAGAACACCCATTACCTGCTGCAATTCTTAAAGTCAGGCAACTAGGAAAGATCAAGAGTACCTATATTAGTAAAATTTTACCGGAGCTAGACAGAGATGGTCGAATTCGTACAAATTTTAATCTTATTTTTACCACTTCTGGGCGTTTGTCTAGTAGTGGTAAGTTTAATGCGCAGCAAATACCTAGAGATAACCCCATTATTAAAGGGTGCATTGTTGCTCCGCCTGGCTATAAAATAATCTCACAGGATTTGCAGACAGGAGAGATGTACTATGCCGCAGTGCTAAGTGGCGATAAGAACCTACAGCAAGTATTTAAAGACGGCGGAGATTTTCACTCTACTATTGCTAAAATGGTTTTTGACTTGCCTTGTGCAGTAGAAGACGTAAAGAAGCTATACGGCTCGATGAGACAGTCAGCCAAAGCCATTTCATTTGGCATTTTATATGGAAGCGGGCCGCAGAAGGTATCAGATACCGTTTCAAAAGCTACAGGGGAATACTATGGAATTGACAGAGCAAGAGAAGATATTAAGGCTTACTTCGATAAGTTCAACAAACTTAAATCATGGCTTAAGTCCCGTAAAGAGTTCATTGAAGCTAATGGTTATACTTACAGTTTCTTTGGGCGTAAGCGTCGCCTTATTAATGTGTTCTCCTCAGATAAAGGTATCGCTGCCCACGAGGTACGATCTGGCATTAACGCAGAGATCCAATCACTGTGCAGTGATGTAAACTTACTTGGTGCAATTGATACAGCTAATGAAGCTGCTGATAAACGACTAGACGCTAAGATTTTTATGTTAGTACATGATTCTATTGTATCCATAGTAAAAGATGAAGATGTAGACGAGTACTGTGAAATTCTAAAGCGCAATACTAAGAAAGACCGGGGGTGCTCTATTATAAGTGCTTCTATTGGTGTTGACCAAGATATTGGGCAAGACTACGCTTTTGGTGCTTTTGAAGATTACTATAGCATTAGAGACGGAGCTCTGATAAAAAATGATACTGAGTAGCACGTCACTTGATAAGATAACGTACCCCGTATTTAGGCTAGGAGTACATAAACCTATTATAGAAAACGGGGTAGTTTTCTACTATTATGAACGAGAAGTAGAAGGTGTAGTTACTAGTCAGTATAAGTTAGTAGACGATAAAAATATAGATAAGCCCACTTTAGCGTTACGTAGACTACAACTATCGTTACATGAAGTACCTTTATATAGAATTGATCAAGCTATCTTCTTTTTAGGAGACTTAATTAAAATAGCTACACCGCACACTTGGTTTATTGATTCTAATGGTAAAGTATTTAAATATGATAAGGCTACTAGAGCTAAACTCTGCTTTTATCTAATTAATAGAAACATACCTATTAATACTGGTGGTGCAATTATCGAAGCCAAGGGTGTACCTACTAGATTTAAGAGCCTATACCCCCCTAGTGTACACGAGAAATACGTCGGACTGCTACACTTCGGTAAGTCTATTATCCTGTACGGATTTTACACTGAAAAATTTGATGATACATGGAGATTAGTATGAGAACTATTATAGCAGGCGGTAGAGGCGTTACCGACCCTAAACTGTTAGAAGCAGCCCTAGCCAATATTGCCTGGACCCCTACTACAGTTATATGCGGAGGCGCTAAGGGTGCTGACGAGCTAGGTAGGCAATGGGGTAAGTTAAATAATGTACCTGTAGAAGAGTTTTTAGCTTCCTGGGACGTATATGGGCGTAAAGCCGGATTCATACGTAACGCTCAAATGGCAGAAAATGCAGACTGCTTAGTAGCCTTATGGGATGGAGAAAGCAGAGGGACTGCTAATATGATTACAGTCGCTAAAGCACGTAAACTTTTAGTTTACGTGCACCTAGTAACAAAGGGAGTATAGTATTAAAGCAATTATTTCTAATAGAATATATCTAGACACTACGCCTGAGATATCTAATAATCTTGTCAAGGCTTTAACATACAAGATAAAGAAAAAACCTAGACCAGGTATTTCTTTTGGTATGTTTGATATTGTAAAAAACTATAAAATGCTACCACGTGGTATTATGTCTATTCCGGTAGGCCGAGAAGACTTAATACCCGCAGGTCATGAAATTATTGATAAACGTAGCCTGCATGAGTTACCTTTTCCAAATGCTAGATTCCCTCTTAGAGACGGACAGCAAGAAGTATACGATACTGTAGATGGCTCTTGCTTTATCAATGCGCTAGTTGGTTGGGGTAGACGTTTTGCCCTCCCTTTAAGTAATTAAAGGGTAATAAATTCGCTCAATTGCTGGAAGGCCCTTAATAAGGATAATCAGCAGCCAGAGTTGGTAGGGATACCTTCAAATGGTTCAGAGACTCACAGAACTTCTAGAACAGAAGTTGACTGGGATACCTATATAGGTATAACACGGCGAATATCTTATTTAACGTATCAAATCCACATATGGGATACACAATGACATTAGAAGAATTTTTAGAACTACGCGCAACTGGACTAACTTTTAGTCAAATTGGTAGGCACTTTAATTTAACAGAACGACAAGTAAATTATAGAACTAAAGGATGGGGTTTAGATTTCTCAAAAAAGAAACTATTAAACGAGCATTTTTTCTCTAATAATACGAAATCTTCTAATTACTGGGCAGGCTTTTTGGCGGCAGATGGTTGGATAGAGGGTGAACGTAATAGAGTAGGATTAGCTTTACAAAAGCAGGATATAGGTCACTTAGAGAAATTCAAATTAGCCGTTTCTTCTTCGCACGATATTTGTCCCTTTATGCAGGAGTCTGCGTTTAGAATTAGATTTAATAGTGAAAAGATGGTACAGGATTTAAATAGTATATTTAATATAACCCCTGCTAAGACACACACCTATATGCTACCCTATTTTACTGAGGATTACTTGTTCTTAGAGTTTATGCGTGGGTATATAGAAGGGGACGGTAACTTAAATTTAACTGCTTCAGGTAGAGTAGCTTTAAGTTTGTGCTCCGCTAATAAAAGTTTCTTAGAAGAGTTTAAAAGTATTTGTGAAATATTACTTAATAAGTCTATCGAACAAAAAATAGTATTAAATATAAACCCTAAGGGTCAAGTTTATAATATTAGATTTACACTTGATGATAGTGCCGTCTTAATAAATATGCTATATAAAAACTCTACTACAGCTACCAGACTTGATAGAAAATTCAAAATAGCGTCGTTAGTTATAAGATAATGGTATAGTCCATAAATGAAAACATTCACAGCCCTTCACATTGCTAGAAAGCTCGGGCAGAAGACTTTGATCGTATGTCACAATACAATGCTTAGAGATCAGTGGATTGAAGAAGTGCAGGCCCTGTACGGTATGCCTGTTGGTATTATAGGTAGCGGGGAGTTTGATATTGACCATACTATTGTAGTTGGTAATATTCAAACACTAACTAAACTACTTCCTAAAATATCTAAAGAGTTTGGTACTGTTATTGTAGACGAAGCACATCACTGCCCTGCTACAACCTTTACAGACTTTATTGATGGTATGTACGCTAAGTACCGTATAGGCTTATCAGGTACTATGGTACGCGTAGACGGTAGGCATATCTTATTCAAAGATTTCTTCGGCCCTAAGCTGTTGCAGCCTGCACAATCTCATACTATGACGCCTAGCGTTATAGTTATGAAACCTGGCATTTCATTGTCCCAAGGAGACCCTTGGGTAATTAAAATTAATAACCTCTTATACGACCCCAACTATCAGCAGTTTATAGCAGGATTAGCTAAAGTACAGATTGCTAAAGGGTACAAAGTATTAGTAGTAGCTAGTAGAGTTGAATTCTTAGAACAAGTAAAGGAGCTTATTGGTGATGAATGTGTGTGTATTACTGGGGGGACAACCTTCGAAGAACGTAAAGAGCTCAAACGACAAGTTGAAGACGGTGAAAAGAGCTGCATTGCTGGTTCGCGCCAAATCTTCTCAGAGGGTATCTCCATCAATATCCTTAGCTGCATAATATTAGCAGAGCCTATTGCCAATGATGCATTACTAGAGCAGCTAATAGGGCGTATTCAACGTGAGCACAAAAACAAGTTAGCACCGGTAGCTATAGATATTAACTTTAGCGGGCCTAGTGATAGGGTACAAAATAGAAATAGACAAGGCTTTTACATGCGTAAAGGCTGGGAAGTAACAGGACTATGACAAAATCAGTAAGAATTGAAAACGCAGATACCTCAAATCACCAGGTAATTGTAGAAACGTGGAGTAAGCGAGAAGATGGAGACGTTTTAGTTTCCTCTAAACTACTTGACTACCCAACAGCCTTGGGTACCTTTTGGGTTTTTAAAGAGCAGTATTTGATCGTTAAAGAAAAATGACTCCAAAATATTGTACAAACTGTAAGTATAGCATAGACCACAAAAGTACTTACTTCAATACACTAAGATGTACGCACCCTGGTGTAAACATAAAAGACTCTTATGAGCTATCTAGACCTGAGATTATTGGTCGTGAGTGCTTAAACGAACGAACCAACTATAGTTGGTTCGGAGTAGCTTGTGGAATTAAAGGTAAACTGTACGAACCTCTCTGATTAAAACGACAAGAGTGGTATAAATAAAGCTTAAAAAATTTGGGCTTGTCTGCACACATAAAGTATGCTATAATAAGTATTCAAAAGGCCGCTATGATTATCTTTTTTAATTTAAGTACCTTAGAGGAACAATCATGTAATACTCCTGATAAGTTTATGTCTATGCTGGAGTATCACTACTCTAAACGACTGCCTAGTAAGTACGCTAAACTAAAGCCCTCTAAAGTACCCCTACACGGAAGTTCCTTTCTACTAAACTTTGTAGACTTGTTTAACGACATGTCAACAGACATACTATTTAAGATGCAGTATGTAAAACTAGCCTCTAGACGAGACTACAACCTTTATAAACAGTACGGGTTCAAAGCCTTGTCGACGTCGTTTTTTCCTGATCTGAATTATGACGCACTTAGATCAAACCCGTTACTACAAATAACACCTACTATAATCAATTTTAAATACGAGTAAACAAATATGGCACTCTCATTCGCAAAAACCAATGGTAAAGCGGTTAAAAATTCACACGAGTCTTACACCTACAAAGATGGTGAAAATACAGTTCGCATGTTTGGGGGAATTCTTCCGCGCTATGTATACTGGCTAAAAGGTACAAATAATAAAGACATTCCGGTTGAGTGCCTTGCATTTGACCGAGAAGCAGAAAAGTTCAACAACAAAGAAGTTGACCACGTTCAAGAATACTTTCCAGAAGCTAAGTGCTCATGGAGCTACTCGGTTAACTGTTTAGTTACAGTTGATGGCGTACCTAAAGCCGTCGTACTAAACCTTAAAAAGAAGCTGTTTGAGCAGATTTGCTCAGCAGCTAGCGATCTTAGTCTTGACCCGACGGATATGGACGAAGGCTTTGACATTGTGTTCAAGCGTGCTAAGACCGGCCCACTAGCCTTTAACGTAGAGTACACCCTAGCTCAGTTAAAGCTTAAAAAGCGCGCACTTAACGAAGCAGAGCGTGCTGCAATTGCCGAAGCCCTGCCTATTGACGCTAAGTTTGTGCGTCAATCTTCTGAAGAAGTAAAAGCCTTGCTTGACCGCTTAACCAAAGGCGAGCCAGCAGAAGGCTCTAGCCCTGCCGGTACAGACACCGAAGCAGTTAACGAACTAGGTTAATTAAACTAGCCCTCTAAGAAATAAACAGCTTAGAGGGCTTTTTGCACTACAAAATATGAATACAATAGAATACAGTTTAGTCAAAGTAATAGAAGAGTGTGCAGAAGTTCAGCAGGCTTGTAGCAAGATGCTTAGGTTTGGTGTAGAGGGTGTAGGTCCCTTAAGTTTAGGGTCTAATACAGATAACTTACGTTCTGAATTAGGTGATTTAGTAGTAGCTATACGAAAATTGGAGTTAGTTCTAGCAGTTGATTTAGAATCTACTGATGCAGAGTTAAATAAAAAGCTCTATAGGTATGCCGAATTTAGGTGCCTTAGTAACTCTATAGGTACGCTTACATGAAAATAGAGGTAGCTAATGTTAGTATATCATGGGAAGAGCTAGTTAAATACTTAGACTACTGCCCTAATACTGGTATATTTAATAATAAAGTGACTAGAAGTAACTAGGCGACTAAAGGTAGTATTTCGGGTAGCTTAAATAGTGTCGGATACTTAACTATCTATTTACAAGGTAAATCATATTACGCACATAGACTAGCTTGGTTTTACTGTTTCAAAGAATGGCCTACATTTAATATAGATCATATAGATAGAAATAGAAGTAATAATAGTTTAGATAACTTAAGAGATGTACCTCAGCATATAAATGTAAGAAATACAGGCCTATCTAGACGTAATACTTCTGGATATATGGGAGTATCTAAAAATAAGTCTAAATGGAAAGCCCAGATACTTTATAATAAAAAGTTAATACATTTAGGTACCGAAAGTACCCCCGAATTAGCGTATGCTTTATACCTAAAATTCAAAAAAGAATATAACATATGAAAATACTAGTATCAGCAGATTGGCACCTTAAATTAGGGCAGAAAGGCGTACCAAAAGAGTGGGCCATTAATCGCTATAAGATGATGTTTAATCAACTTCATGCCTTAGAAAAAAACGTATCTATACACGTAATAGCCGGAGATATTGTAGATAGACTTCCTAATATGGAAGAACTAGCACTATATTTTGAGTTTATTAAGGACTGTACTATTGAGACTATTATTATTCCTGGAAACCATGAGAGTGATAAACGTAACACTACATTCCTTACTTATTTAAAGGAAGTCACTAATAGTATTAACCCTTTAGTGCGTATTATAGATGATTACTTTAGTAACGATCTATACGATATTATACCCTATAACAAGTTAAAAGAATTTAACCCTAAAAACTTTAATAACAAAATTCTTTTTACACACTGTAGGGCTGAAATACCTCCACATGTTAAAGCTGAAATAGATTTAGACTTATTTAATCGTTGGGATATAGTTTTACTAGGAGATTTGCATTCTTATGAGAATAGTCAGAGGAACCTTCTTTATCCAGGTTCTCCCTGCACTACAAGCTTTCACCGTAATTTAGTAGATACAGGCGTCATTATATATGATACTGATATAATGGCGCATCAGTGGGTTAAGTTAGAATTACCGCAGCTACTACGTAAAACTATTCAGGCAGGCGATAGTATGCTAGCTACGGAGTATCACCACACACTGTATGAAATCGAAGGCGACCTTGCACAGCTTGGTGCTATTGAAGACAATGACCTTATCGACAAAAAGGTCATGAAACGTGAAACTGATACAGCACTTATTCTCGACCCTACTATGACCATGCAGGAAGAGTTGACCGAGTACTTATCCTATATTCTACAATTAAATACCGCTCAAGTAGATAAAGCTATTGGTGTGTTTAATGATAACATAAACAAGTTAAATGATTAAATTTAAGCAGCTAAGATGGTCCAATGCGTTTTCATACGGGCCTGTAAACATTATAGACCTAAATACTAACTCTCTTACACAGCTAGTAGGTAAGAATGGCAACGGTAAGTCTAGTATTGCCCTAGTATTAGAGGAAGTGCTCTACAACACTAATTCCAAAAAGATTAAGAAATCTGACATTCTTAATAGGTATACAGATAGTAAAAACTACTCTATAGAATTGGACTTTGAAAAAGACGGCGTAGAGTACGAAATTAAAACAGTTAGAACAAACGCTTCTAGCACCGTTAAACTTATACGTGCCGATATCGATATTAGTAGTCACACGGCTACAGGCACGTATAAAACTATTGAAGGCATCATAGGCTACGATCATAAAACATTTAGTCAGATTGTGTACCAAAGTAGTGTATCTTCTTTAGAATTCTTAACGGCAACTGATACAGCTAGAAAAAAGTTCCTAATTGAGCTTTTAAATCTTACTAAGTATACTAAAGCCTCTGAAGTTTTTAAAGAACTAGCTAGTGCCTTGTCTAAGCAAAGTGACGTTACGCAAGCTAAATGTAGTACAGTAAAAAGTTGGTTATCTAAGTATGAAAAAGAAGATCTAACTTTAAAAGTTCTTGAATTAGAGCCTGATACTGCTAGTGTAGAAGAGGCTAGGGTCAAGGACTTGCGCATTGAAATAGGTGGACTAGTTCTTACAAACAAGAAAGTTACTCAGAATAACTCGTATAGAAACATACACACAAAAATCATACTGCCTGCTGTAGCTCCCATTGCTTCTAGTGTAGACTTAGTTGAACTTCAAACACAGTTAGCTTTAACTCAGGCCAGATTGCGTGAGGGTAAAAGTTTGTCGGGTACTACAGCTATTACTAAATGTAAATCCTGCTCTCAGGATATAGATAATAGTACACGCTTTTCACTATTTCAGAAGTTTGAAGAAGCTAAATCTACTATAGAATTAACTATACAAGGCCTAACTGATGAAATTTCCAAAGCTCAAGTTCAGAATAAAAAATTCTCGGATTACAAAGTAATATTAGCGGAGTGGGAAAAGTACTACGCTTTAATAGACACTGAACTACCAGAGCAGTGTCTTAATGCGGAAGATCTAGAAGCCGAAGTACTATCTCTAGAGTTAAATATTGCTGAGGTTAATAGCTCTATATCTAAAATCAGGGCTCGTAATAAATTAGTTGAGGCGCATAATAGTAAGGTAGCGGTTATATCCGAACAAATGTCTGACATGCGTGCAGATTTAGAAAAGCATAGTGAGGAGCTAGCTTCTTTAGTAAGCCAAGAAGCTACGCTTCAAGTTTTAGTGAAAGCCTTCTCTACTACAGGTTTAGTAGCCTACAAAATAGAGTGCTTAGTAAAAGACCTAGAGGCTATAACTAATGAATACCTTGGGGTGCTAGCAGACGGTAGATTTCAGTTATCTTTTAAAATTGCATCAGCTGATAAGTTAAACGTAGTAATTACTGATAACGGTAGAGACATTGATATTAGTGCTTTATCTAGCGGAGAACGTGCTAGGGTTAATATAGCCACCTTATTAGCTATACGTAAACTAATGCAAGCCCTATCTAATAGTCGCACTAATTTACTAATCTTAGATGAAACAGTAGAGAACCTAGATGCAGAAGGAAAAGAAAGATTGATTGAGGTTTTACTAGATGAAGAAAGCTTAAATACTATTTTAATTAGTCATTCGTTTACACACCCTCTTATAGAAAAACTACATATCGTAAAAGAAGCTAATATTTCAAGGATTGAAGCATGAGATACGTCGACAATGAAGTGACTTTTGACACTAGTAACAAAATAATGCGTGTACACGCGCCTTTATCGGATAGAGACTTATACGACAAAGCTGTTAAAGTATGGAGAAGCGTTCCTGGATTCTCTACCTGCGAGTTTCCTTTTAGACTTACAGAATCCATCTCCTTTAGCAATACTTGGGGTAGAGCAGAGTCAGGTAGAGTATGAGTAGTAATTTATGCGCTTGTTTAGGACCTAGACAAGACGAACCCTTCTGCATGTGTGTTATGATACAAAAAGGTTTAAAAACTCTTAAAGACTATGGCCCTTCCGACGAAGATAAGGCTAAGTTAAAAAACGCTTTAGTCGACGTATTTAACTGGAGACAACCTAATGGCGGTTGATCCACGCGCCAAAGGCGCTAGAGCGGAGACTTTAATCAGAGACCAGCTACGAGTACTAACTAAACTTAACTGGGAAAGGGTGCCTAGCTCAGGCGCATTAGACCCTAAGCATGGTCTCAAGGGCGATTTATACGTGCCTAATGAAAAGAACCTCTATGCAGTAGAAGTAAAGCATTACGCAGAAGACCACCTAACTAGTAGTATCTTGACTTCAAAAAACCCTCAGCTAATCGAATGGTGGCAGCAGGCTGTTAGACAAGGTATTCAAGTCACTAAAGATCCCTTGCTACTATTTAAATATGACCGTAGCAAAGTGTTTGCAGCTTTTAAAGATATTCCTAGTAGTGACTATATGTATATGTTTATTAACGACCACGCTAATGAGCCTTTTTATGTTGCTATGCTTGATGATTACATTAAGTACGAACAGCCTAAATTTATATCTTGACTTTACGCTAATAATGCACTATAATAACTAATGACAAAAACATTTACACAAATTAATTCAACAGAATCAAGTTCTCTAATGATAGTTGATAGCCTCAACCTTGCTTTTAGGTATAAACACTCTAAAGCTGTTGATTTTGCTGAAGACTATATGCGAACAGTAGATAGCTTACGTAAATCGTATAAATGTGATAAACTTATTATTGCAGGAGATATGGGCTCAAGTAGCTACCGCAAAGGTATATACCCTGAGTATAAGCAAAATCGCAAAGATAAGTACGCTGAGCAGACTGAAGCCGAAAAAGCAGAATTTGAAGCGTTCTTTACCGAAGTTCAGCAAATCTTGTCTAGTTATGAAAATGAAGCGAAGTACCCTGTAGCTCGATTTCCAGGAGTTGAGGCTGATGATATTGCCGCGTATATAGTAGGTAAACGTAAGCAGCACGCTTCAATTAAGCAAATTTGGCTAATAAGTTCAGACCGAGATTGGAACCTCTTGGTATCTGAAAACGTATCCCAATTTAGCTATGTAACACGCAAAGAGTTTACTATAGATAACTGGCAAGACCACTATGACTTTAGTATTGATGAGTACATTTCTATTAAGTGTTTAATGGGGGATGCCGGGGACAATGTCAAAGGCGTGCCCGGTATTGGCCCTAAACGAGCTCTTGAGCTTGTAAAAACATACGGCTCCACCTTTGACATTATTTCAGCCTTACCTATTGCTAGTAAGTATAAGTACATATCTTCACTTAACGAATTTGGTGCTGATAACCTAATGCTTAACTACCGGCTAATGGACTTAGTTACCTATAGTTCTGACGCAGTTGGCGAAGATAACTGTAAAAAACTAGATAAAATAATGGAAGAATATTTAAAATGAACGTACTAATGAAATTAGGCAACCCTAAAGCGCGACCGATTAGAGCCCACGCTACGGACGCTGGCGCAGACTTGGTTTGTACTGAAACCGGTATACTCTATCCCGGAGAACAAAAACTTTTGGATACAGGAGTAGCCTTACAAATTCCTGCGGGCTTCGTAGGCCTTATTTATAATAGGAGTTCGCAAGGGAAAATAGGTGTTCAATTGGCTAATTCCGTTGGCGTAATTGATTCAGATTATCGCGGAAACATTAAAGTTTTGCTAAAAAATAACGGTGGAACTAACTACGAAGTCAAGGCTTTTGACACTAGAATTGCGCAGCTGGTTATCGCCCCTATTATGCTAGCCGAGTTTACAGAGTATGAAGGTACTAGCTGGAACGATACTGTAAGAGGTACCGGTGGGTTTGGGAGTACTGGATCATGATAGACGAAGAAAAGTCGGTATATAGCGCTATTAATATAGTTTGTGCATTTCTAGGTAGCAAGGCCTACAAGATAGAAGAAGTAAGGGAAATAGAAGAACTAAAAACGGCCTTGTATGCCAGGCTATGCACCGCAATTGGACAAAGACTAATTAATGAAGGAATTAATAAAGATGGATAAAGTAAGTACACGAGCACAGGTTATTACACGGCGCACCTACAATAGGCCATTATCTGATGATGGTAAAGTTTTTGAAACGTGGGAGCAAACAGTAGCTAGAGTTATTGACCACCAGCAATGGCTATGGGAGAGAGCACTGGGTCGTGATCTTAGGGACACGGAGTTCTCAGAGCTGTATGATTTAGAACAGCTAATGATTGATCGCAAGGTATCTATGAGTGGCCGTAGTTTGTGGCTTGGGGGCACTACAGTTGCTAAAACACGAGAAGCATCACAGTTTAATTGTAGCTTTACGCAGGTCGAGACTATCTATGATACAGTAGACGTTCTATGGCTACTTCTTCAAGGGTGTGGTGTAGGGTTTAAACCTATTGTAGGTACGCTTAATGGATTCTCAAAGCCTATTAAAACTATTCGTGTAGTTCATAGTACTCGTACAGGTAAAGGCGGTAATGAAAACAACGTTGAAATCTTTGAGAACGGAGTATGGACAATTAAAGTCGGAGATTCTGCCGAGGCTTGGGCAAAGTCTATAGGTAAACTTATGGCCGGTAAATATCCCGCTAAAGAACTAGTGCTGGACTTTAGCGAGTTACGCCCAGCTGGCGAAAGGCTTAAGGGTTACGGGTGGATTAGCTCAGGTGATAGTGCTATTAGCGTTGCCTATGTTGCAATTGCTAAGATACTTAATGGGCGAGCAGATAGTTTACTTACCAGAATGGATATACTTGACATTGTCAACTGGCTGGGTACTATTCTTTCTAGTCGTCGGAGTGCAGAGATTGCGCTATTTGAGTACGGGCAGCCTGAGTGGGAAGAATTTGCAGTAGCTAAGAAAGACTGGTGGTTGCACGGTAATAGTCAGCGTCAGCAGTCTAATAATTCCCTAGTATTTAAAGAAAAGCCAGTTTATGCAGACCTCAGAAGAATCTTTGACCTCATGGCAGATGCAGGAGGTTCTGAACCTGGATTCATTAATGCAGTTGAAGCAACTAGACGAGCTCCTTGGTTCTCAGGGTGCAATCCGTGCGTCGAAATTCTTCTCGGGAACAAGTCTTTCTGCAACCTCACTGAAACGGACATTGGAAAATTCAAAGGCGATACGGCTGGCTTGCACGAGGCTATTCGTCTTGCATCTAGAGCAAATTATAGACAAACCTGTGTAAACCTAAAAGATGGTATTCTACAAGAATCCTGGCACTTAAACAACTACTTCTTGCGTTTATGTGGCGTAGGCCTTACGGGTATCGCTAAGCGTCCAGATATGGGCGGATATGATTACGAATACTTAAAGCGTACTGCTACTAGTGCTGCAATTGGTATGGCTCAGGAACTAGACCTGCCTAGCCCTAAGAACGTAACTACAGTTAAGCCTTCCGGTACGCTTTCTAAGATCATGGATACTACAGAAGGTATTCACAAACCTCTTGGTAAGTACATTTTTAATAACGTACAGTTTAGCAAGTATGACCCCGTTGTAGTTAAGCTTCGAGAAGCAAACTACAACGTAATCAACCATCCTACGGATGATAGTGGCGTACTTGTAACCTTTCCAGTAAAATGGGACGATGTACCATTTGCCAAAGTTAACGGTAAGGAAGTTAATCTTGATACAGCCCTTGAGCAGCTTGAGAAGTATAAATTAATTCAAACCAGCTGGACTCAGCAGAATACTTCGGTAACTATCTCATACTCCTTAGATGAAGTAGAAGATATTATTAACTGGTTGCTTAGTAACTGGGATATCTATGTAGGCGTTAGTTTCTTGTACCGTACGGACCCTAGTATGACTGCTAAAGATCTAGGATACTTATATCTTCCGCAGGAGGTAGTATCAGAGCACACATACAATGAGTATATTCAAACTCTTGGTATCGTTGATCTTAATGATACAAATAGTTTTGATGAAATTGTTGGTGACGAGTGCGCAACAGGTTCTTGCCCTATTAAATGAAAAAAGCCCGCTTAGATTGCTCTAAGCGGGCTTTTTTACTTTTTCTTTGGTAAACTGTCTATTGCTTTTTTCAGCTCTAGTTCTCTCATTTCGACTAATATTTCTTGCCTAATCTTTGCAGTTAGCTCACTACGTAAGCTATCCTCTACACTACTTTTAGTAGCTTCGGGAAAGGGTTTCTGCCTATCAACAAATGTAGAAAACCCCTCTGCCCAGACTTTAATGGCGGATACGCCTTCTGAGCTACTTAAGTAAGGATTAATTAATCTACCATTATTAGATAATACAACCTGCAAATCAGGGGTCAGTGCTTGACCCAGTAATTTAAAAGTATCAAACTTTTGTAAAGTTTCCATAACTATAATAGGGTTGCCTTTTATAGCTTCTATAATCATATCTGGGGTCATTACTTTTAATAATTGATTAAGCATATCGCCCTATCATTAGGTCTATTAGTTTACGCTGCATCTCTAGAGCTAGCTGGGTTAGTTGTTGTTGTTCTTGAATTAATGTATACAGTAGCCTAATAGAAGCATCCATATTATCCTTAATAGTTAGTTCAGTAACTTATGCCAATATAGTTACTCTATATTGGTTAAGTAGTGGTATTGTTGAGAATGTGATAGTGGCAGTATTAATTGTAGTGTGGTTTACTACCGCTAAAACCTCGTTAGAAGTAACGCTATCAAAAACAGACGCCACAAAATCTTTTGTATTTAAATTATGAGTTACTACAAATACTGACCCTAAACCGTTGCCAACATCAGCAACAAACTTAGACCCTAAACCGCTAAGACCGGTCCAACTAGTGCCATTCCATATTCTAGCGTATCCTAGTAAGGTATCAAAATAAGCCTGGCCCGGAACTGGAGTAACGGGCGCAGTTACTAAATTATCTAGGACTAGTCCTTCTATTTCATTCTGGTTTAAATCAATAGGGGTAAAAATTTCATACGCCATAACAGGCTCCTTAAACGTTCAAATATGCACTACCTGCAAATGGTTGGGAAAAACTAAGCACTATTTGATTACTATTAATATACTGTATCTGTGCTAATACTACGTTACCAGAATTGTCTACTATAGTAACTGAAGGAAATTGCCCTAAGTTATGATTAATAGTCCAGGTCCTGGCAGCCACTGCTTGTGTAAAAATATACGTAGAATCTTTGGAAGCCGAACTGGACGTGCACTGCGTAGCGTACGTAAGCATAGGTCTATTATAAAACCTTATTAGAAACTGCTGTTGAAGTATGCTTTCCATACTTTGTAATTGCGATATTAACATACTAGCTTCAGTTTATTAGTTGTTATACTACGTAGGCTTTATAAGTCTACGTAGTACATATAGCTCATCTTGAATCTCTGCATAGTACTCTCTGATCTCTCTTTCGAGTTCACTTTCGAATATTATGGTTTGTTTCACAATTTCGGCCACTGCCCCAGAGATTAGGCGCGTACGTTTACCGGATTAGCTGTCTGAGGTCCGCCAGTAGTAATGCCACTGTTACCAATAATTAATTGTTGGTTAGTTGCAGTAGCCACCTGAAGGCCGTGTAGTGCACTAACAATCTGTGCATTCAACACAGCTTGCTGCTGCTGCTGCTGCTGTGCTTGTAGTTGCATCTGGTTCTGGTTAACAGACTGCGTTACATTAACTTCTACTTCACGACTACGTAGGCTTGCAGTACGGTCGCCGCGCAACTCAATAATCTCAGCTTGAGCAGTAGTTAGCATACGGTTTAAAGCAGCGTCATTTTGAGCTACAATTAAAGCACGAGTCTGGTCACCGTCGGCTTTAATTGCATTGTCTAAGCTATTGCTATTTTGCAGAGCTAAAATAGCACTATCTTTGAATGCTAAAGCAGAAGCAGCAGCATTACGTTCAATAGCCATACCTAGAGCGGACTGCCCGAGGGCTACTTGAACACCTAGATCACCACCAACTTTTTGTACTAGAGTTTGCGTGGCTGCAGAATTAAGAGCATTTTGTGTATTTAGGCTACCAGTAGTTAAGGCAACTTGAGTAGTGATCTCACCCTGACCTTTAATAACGCTAACACCTAGAGCACCTGTTTGTACTGCGTTGGCTAATTGAGTTGCAGCAGCTGTACGCTCAATAGTTGCCTGAATTTCACGTTGACTATCAGCGTCAAATCTTGCCATGTTTAGGCGTTCAGATGCGGCTACTGCTGCATTTGTATTGTCCTGCACTTGACCCAAAGCCGCAGTAAGCATTGTAGGTGTAACAATTCCGCCTACGTTGTCGCCTAAACCTCCACGGTTGTTAAGAATAGTACCTCCTATAATACCTCCTAGTAGCCCTGCACCTAGCCCTGCACCGGCCCCACCCATGTTGCCTCCGTTATTTGGATTAGCAAATAGATTGATTGCTTCTGAACCTGTCATAATATTTTCCTTAGTAGAATATGCGCCAAATAGTGCGCTTGTGTTAGCGGCAGGTACTTCAACTGTACTAGTTACGCCGTTATAGTCGAAACTTACAGTTACAGGTGTATCTGAAGTTCCTAAGAGTTTAAAGTATACCGTGTCTCCTTCGGCGACATGAATATGCGGCGTTGCTGCCGTACTATCATTTACATAAGGATACACTGTTACACTATCTGGCTTGGATACTGATATAATACCGCCAGTAGGTATTACAACTTTATTGGTAGTATTACTACCTGGACTATCTAATGCCCACATTGACAGCGTCCTTTAGGTTAAATTTAAGAGCAAAACGTAGTAGGCATTAATTTCTGCTTACAAAAATTCCTACCTATTTTAACTTATGCAACAATTATACTACTTTACCAAAAATTTGTCAACCTGCATTTTTTTAATGCCCCTATTTCTGCAAGGAGCGAAATTTTGTAAGCTACTAAATATAGGCGTAAAAAAGCCCCTATAATTTTCTGTTATAGGGGCTTTTTTTATTTACCTGTAGGTACTGCAACTGGGGGTACTACAACTGGGGGTACTACAATAGCAGGCTCCTCCGCAGCTTCTACCGCTTCTGAATCTATGGATAGGCTGATGCCTACTTCTGCGTCTAGTTCAGCAACTCTTTCATCTAGTTCAAGACCAAAGATCGAGATAACATAAGATCCAATGTTAACTGTAGTACCTGTAGTACTTTTATATAAATAAGTCATTTCTATTCCTTAACCTCTATAGGCCATAATAATCTGTTTACACATTTTGCTGCGTACAATATCTTCATCCAAGAATTCAATTACTTCAATTCCTGAAATTCCTTCTAAACGATTGATAGCGTCATCTAGTCCTGAGTACTCAATGTCTGCTTGCTCGGTGTCACCGGAAATAATCATTTTGCAATTTTTACCTATACGGCTAAGAAGCATTTTCATTTCTTCTTTAGTACAGTTCTGCGCTTCGTCTAATAGTACAATACAGTTTTCAAATGTAGTACCTCGCAAGAAACCTAGTGGTGTAGGTTCAATATCTTTGTTTTTAAGGGCGTATTCATAAAAACCTTTACCCAAAGCTTTGGTAAATATATTGTCAAAAGGTAGTAGATAAGGAGCGTATTTCTCTTCTAGAGTACCTGGTAAGAATCCTAGACCTCGTCCAGTTTCTACGTTAGGTCTTGTAAGAATAATCTTATTTACTCTACGATGAAATAACTCCGAAGCAGCATAACTAGCTGCTATAAACGTCTTACCTGTTCCAGCTGAGCCAACCCCCAAAATTACATCATTGTGCTTAATAGCATCAAGGTAATTTGATTGAATCTCATTTAGCGGAACTACTTCCTTAAATGAGTGGTTAGATTGATACTCAACTCCTTTTGTAGCCTTACGTGCCTGAGATTTCTCTTCTTGGCTAGGACTATAGGATTTCTTTGCTGGAAAAGTACGTTGCGTTTTACCACTATTTCTTGCCATTATGTATCCTTAGGTTATGCAAAAATTCTTGTGCCGCTATGATCTATTGTTAGAATCTGCTTACGGGGCTTTTTACTAGTAAAACTAATATGTACCCAGCTTTCAAACTCATAGATTAACTGATCAAACTCTATGTTAGAATTCTTTATTTTCTCAACAACTTGTTTTGGAGTACCAAAACCGCGACAAGTAAAGTCTACTGCTTCACCTATCATATGTTGGCTTGTTTTAGAAGAGCCTTTAATGGCTTTATTAAGTGCTGCCGATCGGTAACCGCTATTAATACTAATAGGGTTATTAAGCAATATTCTTACTAATTCCATCTGTTGAGCAGTATTAGTTAAAGCTGCTAAATCTGCCCCCGTAGGAACATTATCAATTTTATTACGTACAGCTGTTTGGCTGAAGGTAAGCTCCTCAAGGGAGAAGTGCTTGCTCAGTTGCATTTGTTTTTACTTTCTCATAGGTATTTCCAGTAATATACGCAGCTACAGTACCTAATATAATTGTAGTATACGCAGAATCTCCAATTTTTGCAAACCACATTAAAATGGTGCTAGCTGCTCCTATAAGCATAGAAATAATGAACTTGCGCCCACCTATTTTTTCTAAGTCCATTATTTAGTACCTCCGAATTGTTTTAATAACTTAATACTAGTAGCTTGTTTGTTGCTGCATGTTGCGTATAAGGTTGCAACATCAGAGTAAGCTAGTAGGGCATCTTCAAAAGTAGTTATTACCAAACCTTCTTTTAAAAGGCTACAGTGCTCTAAAGCTTCTTTGTTTATTTGAACAGGTTCATTCGTATAAACAACAGGGCCAGGGTCTTTTTTGAAAACTCCGCACGCCGATAAAAATAATGAGAGAATTAGTATAAGGATAATTTTCACTTTTGACTCTCCTTTATACTCTCATTTACGCGTTTGTTTACCGCATCTATAGTATCCGAAAAAGTTTGTGATGGAGTACACTTGCCGTCTTTTACAACAACAAGCGGAACACCCTTTACTTTTGTAAGAATACTAGAAACATTGGCTGCTAGTAAGGTGTTTGAAACTCTGCTTTCTGTGACTAGTAAGTGGGACAGCTCTTCAATATTCTTCAGTTTAGCGTCAATTACGTCTTGCTGTTTATCAATTACTAGTTGATACTTAGTAGCAGCTTCTTGGTACCCCGACTCTTTGATATTAGAGTATACCGAGCGTGCACCAAATAGTAGAGCTGCTATTACTAGCCCTACTCCTGCCCATTTAATTAAAAGAGGAGATAGTATCATTTTATTCCTCGGTCCACTCAATGCTTATTGCTAGAGTACCTGCTGATGCCAATACCACAGGGAAAGTCATGGCCAATTCTTGTGCAGCTCCACGTAAAACGACTCCTTGTACATCTCCAGCATTCCCAAACTCAAATATGGTGTCGTCTGTGACGCCCGCTGCTGCTGCTACCGTTGCTTGCCAAAGTGTTCGATGGCTTGCAATGGTGCCAACTAATGTACCTTTTGTTGGTGCTGCTGTGTACGCCTTGACTACCGCCGTAACGACTGCATTATTGGTATCCAATGATGTAGCCACAAGGGTTGAAAAAGTACCCAAAGTAGACGCCGATGAAAGCTTTTCCACATTGATTGCAAAGTATCCGACAGCAGTTAGCGTCATACCAGATACTCTGATACGTTTTACTGTGATAGTCTTGGTAGCCGACCCAATAATGTTTAGGAAGGGTACATTAACCGTTACTGCCGCCACTAAAGGAATAATGGTGGATGCTCTATAGGTTGCTTTTACGGAGCTGTTGACGGTACCTATGATCTTAGTCGTCTCAGCTGCAAGAGTTGCGTTAACTGGAAATGCTGTGTTATCTGATGCAATTGTGACCCGCTGGCTACCTGTACCTGTGATACCGTTGCCCATCAAAGGCACGACACCATTAATCTGTGCTTTGTTGACAGACTGGTTCGCCACCAAAGCGCCGATTACTGCAGCACCTGTTACCAAAGCAGGCAAGCGGGTCACATCTACCGCCAAGCCATTAGCTACAGTACTACGTAACCTATCCCAACTTACGCCATTAAACCCTAGAAGATGCGCAAGTTGCTCCTCCATGTCGTTGTCGTTGGTTCTTGCATCTTGCGGACGAACGGACGAGCCTTTGCTGTAGGTCTTGTGGTATTTGACCTGTAAGCGAAATAGAGTTTGCGCTACCCCGCCATTGGTGTAAACAACGCGGAAAAACTTGGCAGAAACACCTACGCTAAAGGTTTTGCCTGCGTTGGCAGGCACTGTGTAGCTATCAACAATGTCCCAGTTTGTGCCATTGCTGGACTGCTGTAATTGCAGGCCATCGACAGCACTGGCTTGATCCGTGAAAACGCTGACCCGCACATCCGCCTGCTCTGTTACGTCCTCGGATGAACCTGTGAACAGAGCCCCTATACCCAGCGCAACGGCGGAACTGTTGACCGTGGAAACAACACCGTTGTTATTGACGGAAAAACTAGTGTTTGCAATGGAGCCTGAGATCGCAACAGGAGTTGTACGTAATTGGGTGTCTGTTAGTGGACCTGTGACAGGTACTGCACTTTGATTAGATGCTAAGACTACAGGGGAGCTAGCTGCTGCTATAGCTTGCCCATTTGGGTTTTGGGGGGTATATGCCATATGATGTTCTCGTTAAATTACGAACCAATTTGTACCGTTAGAGACAAGATCAACAGAGCTTTCTGGTCTAATAGAAATACTGGCTGCTCCCTCTATTAGTTCAACTCCTGCTGTGTCTATGGTAATATCAGCTGAGTGGTTGTTCTTGACCGTGTACCGATTTGTATTTGGTGACGGAAGACTAATTAGGTGTGCGCCAGCAACAAAGTACACATAGTCCGTGTTGCTTACTAAAGCCATTGTGGTGTTAGCGCTGGTAGTCACGACCACTCTGCTAGGTTTGGTAGCTAGTTCGTCGATAGCAGCCTGCACGTTTGTTGCAACGATACCATTCGCTGGAACGTTCGTTACCGAACTTGCGGCCACAGTTCCTCCAGAACCCGCCGCATTCCAGCTAGTACCATTCCAGCTTACGGGGGCTGCTAAAGTGGTGCTCCAAACCTGGACACCTATAATTCCAGGGTTTGGTGTTAGTGCCCCTGCTGCTATAGCAAGGGACGCAAGGGCCTCATATCCCAGAACTTTCTTAGCCATATTTTAGCCTTGTACAACAACTCGGAATGCGCTGGCAACAACAGCTATTGCGAAGCCTAATGTAACTTGATTTACTGTGTTACGTATTACATCACACTCAACAGTTGCCCCGTCAGCTACTTCGTACACTTGCACTGTTACGTCTAAGGTGTTTAAGTTATGCGTAATTGCAACTGATGTACCTGCACCAACAAGAGCTGCAAATTTGCGAGCCACTACTGCAGTATCTATAGCAATCGAGTTACCTGTAATAGATATACCAGTACTTGCAGTGTAGCTCGTGCTTCCCCCGATTTGGGCAAATACAAGTGCTGTAGTACCAATAACGATAGGGTCATTGGTAGTTAATACCCACTGAGTGTCGCCTTGCGTAGTACCTTCGGTGACCATCATAGCCATGCCAGACGTTACTTCTGCGCTTACGTCAGCATCTGTAGCTCTTGTCCAAGCACCCGAAGACGCCACGTAGATACCGTTTTCAGCACCTACTGTCTGATTTTTTAGTAGAACGCGGTCGCCTGCTGCTACCGTAATGCCGTCAAGTGTCAACAATCCAGACAGCAAGCTATTTGCTGTAGAAGCAACGCGTACAGATAGTTTCCAGTCAGTACCGTTGACTAGTGCATCTACGTAACCTTTATTAGTAGCGTCTGTAGCCGAAACGGGGGTAGCTACGTTGATTAGTAACTGACCACCCACGTTTACAGAAGCTATAGGTGCAGTCATTTGCGCTATGCTACTAGTACGTACCTGAGTATCGAAGTTACTAATAGTAGCGGCTAGTTGTGTACCTGTATGATTAGCGCGTGCGAGCAAGATAGCGTCTGTGCTGTTAGCAGTCGCACCTGCGGCTACGCCATCTAGCTTAGTCTTGTCTGCTCCAGTCATAAAACCTGCAGCACCTGCAGCTAATACAACAGAGTGTGTAGTACCGCCAGCCCGGGCTCCGTGAGCTACGTCATCAAAACGAGCTGCTGGTAGTGTTCCCGCGCTTAGATCAGCAGCAGAGCCACTAGTAGCTATAGCTGCAAGACCTGTAATTGTGGCTACAGGCTGTGTACCAGTATGATTAGCTCTAGAGGTTGGGTCTACCCAAGCAGCCGCACTGTAGTACTCAAAACGACCTGACGTAGTATTGTAATAAATCTGTCCAGGAATCGGTGCAGCAGGAGCTGTAGCCAAATTCTGGATAATAGCGTTTTGAATCTCGTTTTTAGCTAGATTGATGTGGGCAAGAAATTTGCGACTCATAATGTACTCCGATTAGTTTAGGTACGCAGTACCTGTGAATCCAGCAGAAAATAGAATTCTTAGGCTGCTATTATTAATATGTTGAACAGACCCTTCAACCTCTTCGCCAGCACTATCAACTATAGTAACTGAAGGAAATTTGCCGAGATTATGCGTCACTAGCCAGTCTGCTGAAGCAGGCCCTTGGACATGCTTATAATTTAGGTCACCTGCAGCTCCTGTAAGACCTGTGGCTCCGGTAAGTCCTGTGGGCCCTGTATCTCCAGTTACCCCTATAGGACCCTGCGCACCTGTAAGGCCTGTTGCACCTGTAAGACCTATAGCCCCCGTGAAGCCTACGGGGCCTATAGGTCCCTGTATTCCAATAGGTCCACTAGGTCCTGTAAGACCTAGTGAACCTTGAGGACCGGGAGGGCCTTGTTCATAAAGTTCAATTAATTGAACAGTACCTTCTTCTTTTACTAATATCTCTGTGGTACCATCTACTAGGAAATATTGAGTTTCTGATACTAATAGTACTTCATCAGACATTAGTTACCTCAGGAGATATAATTATACTGCCTGATATTTTACGGGTAACCGTACCATCAGGAAAGGTAATTTTTAAATCGTACACACCTGTAAGCCATGTAATTGCAGCAGACGCTAGAGCGCTAAGCTTACAGTACTCAATAGAGCCTGTTGTACCACCAAGTACTATACCGCCGTTCTCTGTAGTAAAGGCTAAAAGTAGGTTAGGGTCGCCTGCCTTACTTCTAACGTGCATTTTAGCTGTACAACCAGTAAGGTTAATAGGAGCTACGGGAGTCCCGCCTTGCCAGATAACTTTTTTAGAGTACGTAGCTCCTTGGTATATTTTTAAATTTATAGTCGCGGACATTGTATGTCTCCGTAAGGTAAGCAGTACCTATCTTTCCATTTGGAATTATAAATACATTCAGTAGTTTCTACTCCACTAACATCTATTAAGATTCTGCGTATTCTCCATACGGGCGCATCTTCCGAGCTACCTAATAAAGCTTCGCCCTTATATACTAGATATTTAGATACAAGCTCAATCTTTTTTGAGTACATCTGGAAATTCCACTGTTTGGCGTAGCATAATAGTGTGCAGTCTAGAGATTTCCTTATTTAGCATGGCTACCTCTTCTTGTAGTTTTTGATTCTCTACATTCAGTCTAGACAGCTGGTTACTAAGCTTAATTAGTTCAACTTGTAGCTTACCAATTTCATTAGATAAAGTAGTATTTTGACTAGACATACGTTCTAGTTCGCCATGCATAAGCGTTAACAGAGAAGACTCAGTAGAGCTACTTTTCCAGTTTTTCATAATAGTTTGTAGCCCGAAAGCTATAATACCTAAAAATGCAATTAAAATGCCTAATACTTGGGCTAGGTTAGTAACTTCCATAAGAAAGCCCTTATAAAAATAAGATAGAGCCTATCTTATATATTGTGAAAATTTATACCTTATTACTAGGGTTGCTATATTATACCACAAACGCAGTTTAGGGTCAAGAGTAAAAATGCCTTGCCTAAAAATAAGCAGGGCATTTTTATTTACGGTTTTAACAGTTTAGGGTCGGGTAGCTACATCTCTAGCCATGTAGTCTATTCGCCCCAGCACAGATACTTCCAAATCAGCGGGCGAAGGCACTTCGTAGAACCGCTTTGTCCAGCCGCAAGCTGCCAAGTCGTCGGCTACCATCTCCGAGCAGATCACGCCACCGGCATTGCGTGTTGACTTGCCCACCAAGTGGTAAAACCCGCGCAGGCCGAACAGCAAATAATCGATGTAGCCATAGGTGCTGTTGTCGGTGTCCAGTTTGTGGTCAAGGTACTCAGCCGTGACGGGCACTGGGCAATCAGCCAGCAGGTAGCGAGCAGGTGGGTACAGCCCGTCCCACAAGCGGCGACGACGTATTTTGTGCATGTCCCAAAACTTGATGCCGTCAGTAAAGCCAATGTGGTAGCAGGTTGAGCCGGTGAATAACTTGGTTAGACGGGCGCTCAGATGGTTGCCGTAAATAAAAACGATTTTCATAAGACGTCTTTCTGAGCCAATGAGTATACGTAGCTGTTAGAGAACAACGCTGGGTACATTAATTTCAGTAGTGATAGTACAAATAGGTTGGGCCAGACCTAGTGGATTAACACCCGCAGGAATCATGGCAGGGTCAAGAATGTCCGAGCCGTCTTTTGTACGCAGGGCATGAATGCAGTAGGCCAGTGTGTCGTCCTCAAGGGCGACAAGTTCGTGGTTCTTGTCGGCCTTGATGTAAATCATCTGGGGCGCGTTGAACTCCGTTGCCATGCCTTCGACAGTGACCTTTAGCTTCCCTTTGGCAAGGAGCGTAAGGTGGTCAAAATTGTGCGTATGTCCTTGCTCTGTATCCCCTGCGTAGGTAAAGCGCATCATGCGGGAAAATAGGTTTGCAACGCACCCTAAGGCAATTACGGGTTGCGTCATAGCAGGGCCACTGGGATTTGGCCCGCGGGTATCAACAGCACAGATTTGCGTGAAGCTGATAGCAGGCCTGCTGCAATCAGCGCGTCCAGACCGGCAATTACGCGAGCATCCGCAACGTCGATACTGCGTGCAGCAATCATCTTGTCGTACCACAAGCGCACCATGGGAGACTGCATTGCTGCAGTCGTAATGGCAAGCTGCTCTGTAAGCGTGAATCGCTCAAGAAAGTCTAACGGCGCAAGGGTTGCCACGAAGGCTTGCACAGGAGGTGTCACTAGAATGAGTTTAAGGTCGAATGCCTTGCCATTGAATTCGTGTGTGGCGCTGTCTACAGTATCTGGCGCATCAACCCACTTCATTTCCCGGGCTACCGGAAACTCGGCCCCTACTTCAACAATGTCGTGGATTTTGTTTTCAAAAATCAATACTTTTTTCATTAGAAGAACTCCTCAATAAATACTACGCCGGCTGCGCCGGCTCCGCCACTGGTATAGGCAAGAGAGCCTCCACCGCCTCCGCCGAAGGCTCTACCCGGGCCGCCGTTTACTGGGCCGCCACCACCCATAAAACTGGATCCTCCAGTAGGACCCCCGCCGCCCCCGCCAAGATTTATATTTCCTGACGTGCCTGTACCCCCGCCAGCTCCTCCGCTAGCGGGGTTTCCTGCACCCCCTCCTGTTGCAGACGCCAGTGTGCCCATAGAGGAAGTGCCAGCGCCGCCTCCGCCGCCAGCCGGGACAGGCGGAATAGGGGAGTATGCGTCGCCACCACCGGGAGATCCAGCGGAGCCTCCTCCTCCTCCGCCACCAATAGTGATAGTTTCAGTTGTCCCAATACTTGAAGCAGAAAGTACCCTGATAGCCGTACCTCCGCCTCCTCCGCCGCTAGAGGGGGTTCCGTTTGCACCAGAACCTCCGCCGCCGCCGCCCACCACAGTAATCTTCGCCCGCACCAGCCCGGCAGGCTTGGTATACGTTCCAGAAGCTGTAAAGACCTGTATGGACCGGAATGAGCCATTAGAGGTAGTTGCCGTGGCTGCGTTGCCTGTGCAGGCAGCTGCCGTGTCTGCGCTTGCAGCGGTGCCTGTGGTACTTTGATTCCAAATTGGAATAGTGCCAGTCAATTGTGAGTATGGGATCGAACAATTGACAAGGTTGCCAGATACAGGTGTTCCAAGCGTAGGAGCTGAGAAAGTAGGGGCAGACGTCCAAGTGGGTGCACCTGCTCCATTTGATACTAATACCATACCAGCTGTACCTGCCACAGTAAACAGAGTAGTGCCGGGTGCGGACTGCCAGGGGATTGTGCCTGCTGCACCTGCGGCTAGGTTGGTGGCTGTGACAGCATTAGTGGCATTCGTAGAGTTAACTGCATTCGTGGAGTTAACTGCATTCGTGGCATTAACAGCATTAACTGCATTCGTAGCAGTTGCAGCATTTCCGGGGATGTTCACAGTAAGGGTACCCCACACCGTACCACTGTACTCCTCAATAAAGCCACTAGCTCTATTGTATCGCTTGGCAAAAGGAGGAGTCGCGCCTGTAATGGTCACATTCGTACTGTCAAGCCACTGAGCTAATGCTACTGAGTTGGCCTTAATACCTTGTGTAAAGTCTGTTAGGAAGTTATCAGTTGTTGCTGGTTTTAGTGGGTCAAATGCCATGTTAGTAACCTCGTACAGTAAAAAATATGTTGAACACCTAAGTATCAGTGTTGAGAAGCTGTATAATATACCTTATTACTAGGCCTGGTATATTATACCACAAACGCAGTTTAGGGTCAAGAGTAAAAATGCCCTGCCTAAAAATACGCAGAGCATTTTTATTTACGCAGGTTCGGGCAAGTTAAAGAAGACTCTACTATCAGTCACCGAAGCAAACCAATACCACCCTTCTATAGGGTAAATGTAATCAGTCTTTCCGGCCTCCGAAAGACTGAATCCAGGCCCGTCAATGTGGGTAGTTTCTTCAATTTCAGCATTGTCTATTTTGAAAAATGGCATAATGATTATCCTGAAACAGTCCAGCCTTTAAGAATAGCCGTTCCTGTTGTTAACTGACGATAGGTAAGCGTTGTCAATCCGCTTGCTGTGGCGGGGCGCGAAAGCGTTACAGATACGTTTGGGTTGATAGCCTCAACCACTGTTCGATACAGAATTGAACCCGTACCGTCAAGGGTCAACGCAATTGCGGCACCTCCTGCAGTCAGTGCCACTTGGAAAGTATTTACTGTGGCGTTGATAACAAAGTATGGGGTAAATGTAGCAATACCAGTAGTATTAACAATGGTTGCAAACGAAACTTCAGTACCATTTAGTAGTAGGTGACTAGCTCGCGTAACAGTGTCTCCCGCGTCTTGTAGTGATACGGCTCCATCTTTTGTCAGTGGAGAGTTGGTCCCAGTTACTTGCATCCCAACTGCAATTCCTGTAGTGCTTGCCATTGTCACAGTGAGAGAGCCCTCTGTAGTAGTTCCAGAAAGAGATACTACAGGGGCTGCCCCCCAGTTTGTTCCGATGGTAAATGTCTGTGCACCTGATGCTTTTCCAAGCCCATTGAAAATATCTTCCAAGGCGGTTTTAGATAACTTACACCCTGCGTAGCTGATAGCAACTTTTAAATTATTCAACCTGCCTACAGCTAATTGAGTGGAGTTTGAAAACATGCCAGTTGCAAATCCTATCAATCCTGCATTGAACAGCGGTACTGACTGTAAAGACCTACAGGTGTTGAACATGTTAGTCATACTCGTTACAGCCGCTGTATTGAACAGTGGTACTGACTGTAAGGAGGGACAGGAGTTGAACATAGTGGACATACTCGTTACAGCCGCTGTATTGAACAGCGGTACTGACTGTAGGGAGGAGCAGTTACTGAACATGCTGGTCATATCGGTAACTGCTACTGTATTGAACAGTGGTACAGACTGTAAGGAGAAGCAGCCACCACTGAACATAGTAGACATAGTCGTTACAGCCCCTGTATTGAAGAGAGGTACTGATTGTAAAGAGAAGCAGGCGTTGAACATGTTAGACATATTCGTTACAACCGCTGTATTAAACAGTGGTACTGACTGTAAGGATGGGCAGTTAGCGAACATACTAGTCATACTCGTTACAGCCGCTGTATTAAACAATGGTACTGACTGTAGTGAGGAGCAGGCGTTGAACATGCTAGCCATACTCGTTACAGCCCCTGTATTGAATAGCGGTACAGACTGTAAGGAGTAGCAGTTAATGAACATACTAACCATATTCGTTACACCCGCTGTATTGAATAGCGGTACTGACTGTAGTGAGGAGCAGCTACTGAACATACTAGACATACTCGTTACAGCCGCTGTATTAAACAGAGGTACTGACTGTAATAAAGGGCAGCTACTGAATATACTAGACATACTCGTTACAGCCACTGTATTGAATAGCGGTACTGACTGTAAGGAGTAGCAGGCGTTGAACATACTAGCCATATTCGTTACACCCGCTGTACTGAACAGTGGTACAGACTGTAAGGAGGAGCAGGCGTTGAACATGCTAGCCATACTCGTTACAGCCCCTGTATTGAATAGCGGTACAGACTGTAAGGAGTAGCAGTTAAGGAACATACTAACCATATTCGTTACACCCGCTGTACTGAACAGTGGTACTGACTGTAAGGAGTAGCAGTTACTGAACATAGTGGCCATGGACGTGATGCTATTACCACCAACTATCTTAACCTGTTCTAGATCCCCTTGATATACAGTAACGCCCCCAATAGTTAAAGTAGCTAAACTCGTTCCAGCAATAGCTATATCCAGCCAGCCAGCTGTGTACGCAGGTAAAATACTTCCACCAATTGCTGCATGTTTTACGTTCAAATTCAGTGATGTTAACGTCCCTGTGCTTTGAGGTGTTATACTTACTATAGCTTGCTTATACGGTAACAGTGTCGCAGTTCCATCAAGTGTCAATGCAATCGCGGCACCTCCTAGAGTCAACGCCACTTGGAAAGTGTCTGCTGTAGCGTTGATAACAAAGTATGTGTAGTTATCTGTTAACCCGGTAGTCGTTAAAATGTTGAAAAACTTTGCTGTTTGTCCGCTGGTGTACCCGTGTGCAGTACGCGTAACCAAATCGCCTATATCTGTCAAGGTGCAGGGTGCGTTTGTATTTGCAAGAGAAACAGAGTTAAAATCGTACTGTTTGTCGGCTTGAACTGTTGTGGCTACTGTGGAAGACGTGCCATCTCCCCAATCAACCAGGTAACCAAGACTCCCAGCGCATGTCACTGCAAGAAAGTTCGAATCAGGCCAAATCGCAACGACACCGACAAGTCTTTGTAGCCCTGTAACGTCAGGTAGTGCTAACCAACTAGGTTCACGGTACCATGCTGCACTGGAGGTTCCCCCCTTTGGATGGATGAAAGGTACAGAAAGGCTTTTTCCAACAAGCCCGCTTCGTGACGCTGTGCGGCTACTCATTAAGTAATCTCCGTGCCAGAAAGATTAAAGCTGACTGTTGTTGTACCTGCTTGTACCGAAATAACGTCAGTTGCTGCAAGTGTAGTGCCTAACGTAAGGAAAACAGTATCTAATGAAGCGACCGCAGCATCGAAAACAATATAGTGTGCAGCTGAAATGAGCGCTCCTGCTGGGCGAATTGCGACTCGGTATAAAGTTGAAACGCCTTGATTACAGATTGCTAGAGTAGAGCAGACCGCCGAAGTTGCTGTAGGCACTGTGTATAGTGTAGTCAGTGTGGCCGCTGCTGGGTTTGATTGTCCAAGGACTTTATATAAATTTGGCATGTTACGCTCCCATTAAAAGAAAATTTGTCTCGAATCCTGTAGCGACACCGCCCCCGCCACCAGCAGGTGTTGCGAAAGTGCCGTCAGCCCTCAAAAAGTTAGTTGTACCGCCTCCGGACGCCGGAACAAGACCTTTAAGCGTGCTAGTAAAAGGATCGAGCAATGTTGTGGTCTGCGTTCCTGTTAGGTTCTCTGGAGCCCCAATTCCTGCAGATATTCGCCCTTTAATGCTTGCGGTATTGACTGCTGACAGCTTAGCATCGGTAACAACACCAGCTGCTATAGTAAGTATAGTAGAGCCCGTCGCATCGCCTGTATGCGTAGCGTTACTAACTAACCCTGAGTACAGAGTATTAACAGAATTGTCACCTGTATTAGTACCTGAGTTGACACCAGTAATATCTGATGTCATCGCTACTGTACCATCTTTATCTGGCATAGTCCAGGTACGTGCTGCAGTAGCTGCAGTAGTAAACCAACTAGTGATTGTGTTGGCCGCGTTCTTAAGATTGAGCCTAAACAGCGTTAAGCCTGCATAACCACCTGTAGCATCTTTACCACTTAGGTCTTGTTTAAGGGCATCCGCAGTTGCTTGAGCAGTAGATACTGGCTTAGAGGCATCAGACGTATTATCAACAAGACTTAAACCTACATCAGCTTTGACTAGTGTAACAATGCCAGTTTTACCAGCTACAGAATCTACCGCTCCTGAAGTAATGTAGACGTATACTGTGCCAGACCAACGGTAGGCCTTATTAGTATCTATAGCTACGTATATTTTACCTATCTCACCTGTAGCTGGAAATCCGGCGAGGTTAGCGAATTCCAGTACATCATCTACATATGAGGGCAGCTGTGCTGCAGGAACTTTGCCTGTAGCATCTAAAGCGGCTACGCCGCTAACTGCACCAATTAGAGAACTAGCAATACGTGCGGTAGCGTCCACAGCATTAACAGTAATATTAGCTGAGCCGTTAAACGCTACACCATTGATAGTCCTAGTAGTCTGAAGAACCGTAGCTGAACCTGCATTACCAGTAATAGTAGTTTGATCGCCCGTATTAGTACCAGTTATGGCGTCAATTTTTACTTTATCAGCAGCAATCATAAAGCCTGCTACTGTAGTAGATACTACAGCATGTGAAGTACCACTAGAGCCTACGTGTGCTACAGGAGCTGAAGCAGCTTGTGCAGCATTAGCTTTAGTAGTGGCATCAGTAGCAGCAGCAGATTGTACTGCAGTATCCGCTGCTGCCTGAGCAGTAGATACTGGTTTGGCAGAGTCACTAGTGTTGTTAACTGCTCCAAGGCCTACCATTGTGCTTGTTATTCCACTGACTGTACCTGTGAATGCGGGACTAGCAAGATTAGCTTTCTCCACGTCCAGCTCATTAAGTGCCGTTTGTACTGTGGTCGCGGCGATATTACCTGCCGGAGTATTGGACACAGCGGATGCGTTAGTAGCTGCTGTAAAGCCTACCCAACTCGTACCGTTCCACGCACGCATGGAACCTCCGTTGATCACGGTATCAAAGTAAAGTGCGCCTACAAGCAGTGCGACCCCGTCATTATCTAGTGTTGGAGCTGCAGCCTTTGGTCCAAGATACCGATCATCAAAGCTGTCCAAAGCCGTTTCTGCAGCGATGCGTGCCACCACTGCCGCATCTCTTGCAGTATCAGCATTAATATTGGACGCTGCCGCTGCTGTAGCACTTGCAGCAGCAGAAGCGACGTTAGATGTAATACCGCCAATATCTGCAACGGTAGCTAGCTTATTTAATTCTGTAATGTAGTCTGCTTGACCTGCGTAAAAATTTGGTGGCATTATGTCTAAACCTCTTCTATCTCAATACTAGTGCTATATATATCAAATATACTGTGTTCTATACCGACTAACTGGGATAACTTACCGTATATTTGGTGGGATTGTTCTTTAGACCAGTCTTCTGAAGAATCTGGAAATAAACTAATAAATAAAGGTTTCGGCAGACCGTTACCTTTAAGAATTCTAGTAAATTCTAGGCGATCTATAGGAGTTAGCCATTTTAAATCAAAAGACATACTATTATGCCTAGTACCTCTATTAGTTACTAGATCTCCTGATTCGCTGCGCTGATGAGTACTAAGGTCTTTAGTATTTGTAGATAGTCCAAATGATGTATTAAACTTGGGCGACCAGTAAGCCCCTATTACTAACCTAGATAGTTCTATATATCCAGAAATATTAGTAACATCTAATATTTCTATTAGTATACTAGTACATGCTAATTGCTGATTATCAGGTAACCATACTCGTCCATATGTGCCTCCACCATAAGAGTAACTATTAACTCCTAATGGTAGACTTCCCCAGCTCCATAACCCCAATGGTTGGTAAGGTGCGGCTAATACAGCCCCTGAATCAAATATCAAGGTTCCTGTGGTTGTAATGACATCATTTTTACTAGGTCCGCCGCTTAAGGTATTTACTATAGAATTAGTGGGGCTAGTGAATAACGTTGAATAGTTAGATACTGTACCCAAAGCATTTGTAGATAAAATAAGGCTAGTTGTAGTAGAACCTATTAAAACTGTAGTACCTGCCTGGGTATAGCTATTGGTAGATAGTACGTCACCTACCGCAATATTAAGAAAACTACCTGTAACTATATTACTACCGCTAGTAGTTGTTATACTAGCGGTAGTAGTACTGCCTAATGTGGGCGTGTTACCCGTATATCCGCGAATACGTATAGTAGCTTCAGAGCTTAAATTACAAAAAGGCAGAATAACACCGCCCACTATAGTACTAGGGAAACTTAGTACCAGATTAGCTTTTGCTGCAGTAGGCGAAGTAGCAGACCTCCATACTAAAGATTTAGTGTCTTTAGTTAAATTACTACTTGGGGTGGCTGCCGAAGCTGTACTAGATGTATTAATAGGTGCGGTACTATTTACTAAATTTTGGTATACTATTCTTAATTTATTCGACATGGTACCTTTCTTATACTAAACTTAGCTCTAGTATAGCTACTGCTCGTATGTTATCTATTGAGGGTATACTAGTGGCTAAGCGTATATCTGCTTTAGCTTTAAGGCGGATGCCTTCTATCTTAGGTCCTATATAGTTATTCCAACTGTGATAGGTTGATACAATCTGCTGTGCAGTAGTAAGAACTGAGGTATTCATAATAGCTGCTTCTACAGCTAGATAAGGGCCAACTATACTATTATCCAATAAATACGTGTCTGCCTGTTGTTTCTTTACTAAATAAGTAGCCTGTTGGCCTGGTACGTCTGTAATATATCTTAGCCTAGTAGCCCCTGCAATATTATCAATATCGTTTTTGGCTATTAAGGCTACGTCTATAATACTATAATTCCTGACCCAAGTATTTGTAAGAAAATCCCACTTAAGGTTGCTAGTAGAAGGAGGAGAAGGCACCTGTACTACATTAGCTGATTTAGCCACTTTTCCAAGATACGCACCCTGGAAGTCTACAGCATCAATTTGTTCAGTCTGGTTACTACTAACAGTAGATACTAAACCTGTTAGGGGATTAATTACGTTAACTTCTATCATTTAGTATTGGTCCTTAACTACTGCTACCTGATTTGGTGCAATTTCAATAATATAGCTATCTATATTAAATTTAATTGATATATTTAATAACCCTTAACTGCCCATGAAAAGGCCCCACCAACTTCAACACCAGATAGGTTAAAAATTCGTACAGTAAAATTAGTGGGGTTGACTGTACCTACATAATTAACTACAGGTACAAGAGGTGTAGTTGTACTGCTAGGCTGTACTATGGGGGTATCTACGTATATAAAGGGGTACCCAAAATTTACCTGAGTTCCGCCTACAACAGCTACTGCATTGCCAGAGTCGGAGCGCTGTTTAATATCCAGCTTGATATTTAAGCTACTTATTCGTACTAGGTTATTTAATCCGGTGCAACTAAATGCGTATTGTACACGTAGGTACCTAAATACGGGTAGAAGTACAACATTACTACCTGTGGACATTACTGTCCAAGGATCCCCAATATTTAGCTTCCATGACAGTGTGCACACATTAGTGACGGTACCAGTAATATTGCTTATAGTAATGTTACTGGTAGCAATAGTACTGAGTATATTTGTACCATAATCTAAAATCTCTTCGTAGCTACCAGAAGTTACTCCCGGTGTAGCGTATATAGGGTATCCCGCAGTAACTTGGTCTGCTGGAGTATTCCAATTATTTCCTGAGAAGTGTGTGCTCCATAATTGACTAGTAATTACAGGTCCCACTAATCCACCATTATCTAGATAAAAATTAACTTTAGTACCTAGTAGAGTACTATTATAATTATTTCTCAGCACGTAGTCAGGCGGTTGATTAACTTTAGCGCTTAACTTAACTGCTTCGCCGTAGTTTCCTGCAGTATCAATAGCAGCTATCCAGTACGAGTATTCTCCAGCAGCCTGCTCAAATATACTAGTAAAAGTACTGTTGGCGTTTGAACCTATTAAAGTACCTGTTTCCCAGGTAGCCCCCTTACGAACTTCGTATTGGTCAATAGGTACTTGCCCGTACCCGACTACAGGTGCCCCCCAATATAATAATACATTATTATCTATTATATCTGCAATAATATTTAGTACCTTACTAGGGCTATTAATCGGGATGTTCACAGCAGTAGGGGTACTAAAATTACCCGCAATGTCTTTTGCTGCTACCCACCAAGTTAAGGGACCTAAATAGGCTACTCTGACAGTATATGTAGTAGCTTTACTAGAGCCTACGTATGTAGCAGTACCCCAAGCGGCTCCGTATCTAATCTCATAAGAATCAATAGCAAAGGCGCTAGCGGAAATTGTCCAGTCTAACTTAATATTAGGCCCTTCAACTACACCCGATATAGAACTATATCCAGGGGCAGCTATGACTACAACAGTGTTTGCAGGTACAGAGTAGTACCCGTATATATCTATTGCAGCACACCATATAGTATATATGCCTGCAGACTGTACAGTCCAAGTATGTGAGCTACTATTAGTATTAGCTATTAAAACTGAGGTTGCCCAGCTAGTTCCTACCCGATACTCATACCCTACTAGTAGGGTGTTAGAAGTATTGATAGCTATTATGTTAATACCGTATTCTTTGACTGAGGTAGATATAGCTATATTAATAGGGACTAACCTATTTATGGCACTAAGCGAGGTATTTCTGTTATTTTTAGTATATGCCATTAAATTAGTACCTCTAATTCTACAGTTGAGGTAGCCCAATTAGGGGTGAGCGTGACTACCTGTCCTGTCTTACCATTAGCCAGGTTAAATCTATCATGCACAAGAGTAACAGCCTGCCCTAACTTCAGGGATAACAATTTAGAAGTCCCGGTAAGTCTGTATATAGTTCTAGGTACGCTAAAGTAGTTAAGAAGTCTAACGGCTTCCGTGTCTGACTCAAGCCTATCAATGAATACAGTCTCTTTCTGTATAGGGTCGCTATTAAGACTGTACATTAGCTTAACTTCTGGGTCTACTACAGTACTAGTATACCACTCTGTCTTCATAATATCCTTATGCTCGGTAGGAATATTAGTAGTAAGATTAGGCTGTACTGTCCAGTTCTTACAATACCCTAACTTACTAGCTGCGATTACGGGTGTTCTAGTAGATATGCCTAAAGTATGCTGAAGTATGTCGTCATTGGTGATTACTACAGTAGCATCGGAAGTATACACCCCTAATTGCAGTAGCTGTAGCTTACCTAGACGGGTCATGTATAATTGTGCATTAAGACTACTAGCTATACTTTGACATATATTTAGAACATTCTCTCTATCAGATATATATATACCAATAGCTTGGGAATTTGCTATATTAAATGCAGCAAAATTATTTAAGTCTATTTCCGATATAGCTAGCTTAGTGCTATTATTGCCGTATTGTGTGCATATTAAAGCTATCGCGTTAGCAATAGTATTAGTGTAAGTGCTACTCAGTACGCCTGTCACTAAATTTATACTACCTAGCTTTCCTTGAAGAGACACTGTACAAGTACCTATTAAAGGCTTTAATAGCTTGAAAGTACCTAAAGTAGTATTAACTATAACATTACTGGTAATGCTACTATTATATATGGGTACACCATTATCTCTAATTTCAATGACTCTTTCAGTTGCCCCGTTATTGAACATGTATTCTAGTTGTGCGGGATTAATTAGTAGAGGGCTTATATTAAAAGGTTCGCCAAATACTAAAGGCTTAACTGTATCTTGGTTACTCTGGTCGCCTGGCCACGTACCGTAAACACCCAACTTATCTTCGCTAAGGGGTGTGTTTAATCTCTGTAGTTTGTCACCAATTCGTATATTTAAACTATCTCTAGAGCTAGAGTCAATATCAGTAACTACGCCGCTAAATACTAACCCAAAATCGGTACGTACCTGAGCAAGATTAGTACATACCCAAGAAGGGTCCCCTATATAGATCTTTATTGGTCTATTAACCCATACAAATAGGCTATCATCAAGCCAACTGTCGTATTCACCGTTATAGTTACTAACCTGTAAATCTCCAAAAGATAGTGATGTAGTACTATCTAGAGATATAGACTCAGTTATCTGTATTCCTCCAGTAATAACTGGATTAAAGCTAACTAAGGAGTCTTCAGTAATATACCCTATATTAGATAGGTACAGTGTTATTTCTTGATTAGTCTTAAGGCTCAGAACACCCACTTCTACTAGAACCCCCCTTATAGCAGATTGATCCTCTAACCATTCTTGAGAATAACTCATTTTTTCTCCAGTATGCACAATATTTTATCTATTATACTATAGCTAGCTATATATGTCAAGTATAATTTTTATAAGCGTAAAAAAGCCCCTATCTTAATTAAGATAGGGGCTTTCTTTATGCTACTTTAAGCATAGAGCGTGCTTTCCACTCAGCCTGAGCAGACACTTCTCTAGTAGCTGTACTTACTTTATCCGCGTTTCTATTGTTAGCATCATAGTTAGCAGCAATTAGATGCCCCGTCTGCTGCTGCTGCTCTTTACGCAGCTGAGTTACCTCAGTACGTAAAGCTTTAATTTCTGCAACTAATTCCGAAGTATTAAATAACTCGTTACTTGCCTTATTAGAGTAAACTCTTCCAGGGTTAGTGAAATTCACTATCTCTGGCCCTTTCTCTCCTACTAGTACTGTACCTCTTGCTAGTCCACCCTCTGCAAATGCTCCCCCAAAAGCTACGCTAGGTGCTAAAGCTCCAGAAGTCTCGTATGCGTACTTAGCAGCACCTGTATTACTTTGCAGCACTAAGTACTGCTGTAATAAAGTAGCTACGGTAGCAGTACTTACTTCAATTAAGCCTAATAAACTAGTGCTAGTAGTTAAAACATCTAACTGTCTTTGAGAATCTGTTTGTTGTAGGATTAAAGAGGCTCCTGTTGTATCTAATAAGCTCAATACAGACGCAAAGTCTTGGGTGTATTGTTCAGAACTAGCATACAGCTGTCTCGAAGCTTCCAAAAAGGTAGAGGTTACACTAGGCAGTTTACTAATAGCATCCTGCTTAGCTAAAATCTCTGCGTCTGTTGAGGCTATACCTGTAGCAATTGATGCTACTAGTGCAGCTTGACGCTTAGTTTCTTGGTATCTTTCGGCAGGAGTAAGGGTAGTCTGCTGGCCTACTAATAATGAATCCTTGTATGCTGCAAGAGTCTTTATAGAAGTAGTTAAACTAGCTATTGTAGAGTTAATCGCAGCAGTTTCCTTAGTATACGCAGTAGTCAGCTTAGCTTTTTGACTGGCTTCATCTTGCATAGCATAAAGGTACATCTTAGCAGGTCTCAGCCACTCTTCTACAGCATCTATCTCCGCTTTTCTAGTTAGTAGTAATGCTTGGGCGCTATCACCTAAAGCAGTATAAATAGCTATTTCACTAGATCTATGCTTATTTGCGTCAAGTAATACGTTTATCTGACGTTGTAGAAGTTTATCACTTTCTGACATAGTGCTAAGTTCTTTAGACCTACTAAGGTTTAAGGCTTCTGTAGCCTTACCCTGCAACGTAAGTAGAGTGATCATCAGCTGTAAAGTATTGTTACTACTTGACAACTTTTCCGAGTCTATACTTTCAGCAAGTTTTAACATAGAATCAAATCCCGGAGCTAGCTCCATTAGGCTTTGATATAGCGTACGTCCAGCTAATGTATTTAAGTCTTGCGCAAGTACTAAAGCCTTAAACTGGTCTTTAGTAGTAGTAGTACTTAAACCAAGTCTTGCTAGTTCATCCGATACTCCTTTTTGTAGAGGTGCAAGCTTCTCTACATTAGTTAAGAAACTATCTTTAAAGAAGCTAGCCTGTTCCATAAAGCTTTCTAGACTTCCAGCTGCATTAACCATAGCTTCTGATATATCGAAGCGGCTTAGGGTCTGGAAAGTATTACCAATAGAGCGTAAAGCCATGTCTACTTTATCACTAGCATCTATGACTCTAAGAACTGTAGCTAGATAGTCTTCACCAAACTTTCTAAATGGGTCAAAACCGCTAAATATCTGTTTTGCTGCCTCACCCAGCTTAGCGCCAATTACAGCATTTAGTTCGGTTACTAGCTCATCACCTTTTAGATTCATGATATCCACGGGCATGGTAATATCAAAGTTACTAATAACATCTGCGACTCTAGAAGATGCTACACCTATCTTAGCAGCTACGTCTAAGAACATACTATTTGCATCTCTGAAAACTTCACTAATAGAATTAGATACAGTTGAACTAAGTGCTTGGCTTTCGCGGCTTAGGGTAGACCAAGATGAGTCGTCACTAAACCATCCACCGGATTCAGTAAACTGTGTTAATACATCCTTATACTGACTAATACTACCTGCTACGCCGTCCATCACATTCTTAAAAGTACCGGTAAACTGAATACCTGCAGACTGTATACTAGTGGTAGATGTAGTATCTCCGCCGAAAATGCTGCTTAGGAACCCACCACTTGATTTAGTCTTACCTTCCATAGTACCGAATCCAGTACCTTGACGAAGGCCCTGTACCGAGTATATAGATTTAGCGGCACTATTAATAGAATCGACTAGCTTCTCTAGTGCTTTGAGCATCTTATTGTCATAGTCAAGCCCTAAAATAGAGTTGGACTTAATGGCTTCTAGCGAATCTACAATTGCTGTAGACTTGGCACCAGAATCTCCAAAAACTCCACCACCTGTATCCGTTTTTATACCATTAACCCAGGATTGACCTGTACCTTGAGTGCTTTGACGATCTTCAGAAGTTAGCCCTGTCATGTCTACTTCAGGCATGCTAGTACTTCCTCCACCAGCCATTGCTACAAGAGCAGCTACTACTCCAGCTGCGGCAACTAGACCATAAGGCCCGGCTGCTGATGCAAAGCTGGAAAATATTCCCGGACTGTCTGCTGCTACTTTAGCTGGAGCGGATGCAAGTTTAATACCTAGAATACTTGTTTCAGCTACTCCTGTCGCAGCTACTTTAGTAGTTAAAATACCTAAGCTTATAGCCAAGTCTTTTAATTGTAAAGCTGCTGAAGCAATCTGAAAGGCTTTTTCTATCCCACTAAGTACCTTATACGCCAGGGTTTTTTCACCAAATAGCTTCTTACCTGCTGATGCAGACTTGGCGTAACCTTGTAGCTCCGCATTAGTCTTATCCTTCTCTAACTTAATTAGGTCTTTAGTATATGCTTTATACTCAGTAGACCCTTCTTCTGTACCTCTTTGCTTACTTAAGATAGCTTGTTTTCTTTTAAGGTAGTCTTCATCATCTTTAGCCATCTGTAAAATAGCTTGACCCACCTTACCAATAGCTTCCCCAACACCTCCAAAAGCCCCTGTCAGCGTTTCCGTAATACTGACCATTTTGCCCATCTGTTCCGCAAATAACTCTTGCTCTGCTTTATGCTGGGCAGTTAGTGTAATTGAAGCAACTTTAGTAGCATTAATTAAGTTTAAGGTTGTCAACTGTCTGGTATACGAGGCTTCTAGTTCTTTTTGCTGTGCTTCTGTAGCAGGGTCCTTAGCTCCGCCCATTATCTGTTTTTGCTTAGCCATAGCGTCTAACAGGGGCTGCATTTTAGCGGCTTTATCTGCTTCTAGGGCGGATAGTTCTTTGGCATATACTAAAGACTGACTATCCAGCGCTAAAGCGGCAGAGCGTTTAGTAAGCTGCTCTGCTGACAATACCCCTATAGTACCTAGATAAGTAAGCTCTTCCTGTTGCTGGGATACTCTGGCTTGAGCTATTGCGTTATTTTCGTTAAGTTCTAAAGCAGCTAGTTCTGCCTTTTTTACTCTGATACTTTCTAACCCTTTTTGCTCTGCGTCCATATGCTTAAGTTTAAGTGCAATAATACTGTTAATACGCTTATTGTCATTTAGCTTTATTTCTTCTTTTATTGCCTCAAGTGCCTTTACGCGTTCAGCAGGGTCTCCATAAGCGCTAGCTGCTTCTATGATCTTCTTACTAGTTTGTAAGTCTAGTCTAGTTTTTTCGCTTTCCTTCATTAGGTTAGTGAATTCTAGCTCAGATTTTTTTGCCTGAAGTGTCTTATCGTACTCAGTTCTAATAGCTTGCAAGGTATCTAGGCGTTCTATAGCTAAAACATTAACACCTATTTCTCTTGTTAGTTCCTTCTTATTAAATTCAGTGGCTTCTCTAGCTACTTCTGCCATAGACTGTATTTTAGAAGCAGCAGCCTGACCGTTAAGCTTAGCAATACCACTTAAGTAAGCTGTTTCCTGGGCTTGATAGGCTGCTGTAGATGCTAACACCTTAGGGTCTATACCCATTTCCTTAATTTCAGAAGCTGAACGTGCTTTGCCTGAAGTAAGCCTTTTTCTATCATCTAGGTTTTTACGCTCTATTATTAACCCAGGCTGCTCCGCCATTGCCTTTTCAGCAGCCCTAAGGTTTGTACCACCTAATTGGGAAGCATTGGTAGCTTCTTTAAGTGACAGAGACAGCTCCTCTAGCCGATTATTATTTTCTTCTATACGCTTAGCTTGCTGGAAATTAGCTTCTAGAATTTTTCTTTGAATACCTATTTCTTGCAGTCGTAGTTTACCTTCGTCTGCTGCGGTACCTACTCCAGCAGATTTTAAAACAGACAAATACCCTTTGGCAGCAGTTATAGTACCTTCTGCCATAGCAGCCGATAAACTTTGTTGTAACTTATTTAGTCCGACCTCCACAAACTCTTTTAGTAGGGTAGAAGACACTTTAGTGCCCATCTCTGCCATTTTTATTTCTATAGCGGCTTTTTCTTTAGAAATATTATCTATAATCGCTTTTTGCTGCGCACCTGCTGGAGTGAGTGTGTCTACTGTCGCTACTTTATTACGGGCTTGGTCTACTTGTCCTGCTTTAATTACGCCACCACCTTTTAGCGCTTGCATAGCTTTTTCTGCTGCAAATTCAGCTTGCTGTAGCTCTCCGTAGCTTTTATTAAGCGCGTCTATACCTTTCTTTGCCTCTAGTAGTCTATTTGAGGTATCTGGAGGTAGCAAGCTCATTACTTGCGCATTCTTAGTAAGCTCGCCTAGAGCTCTCATGCTATCTAAGGGAGACTCTAGGGCTAGGGCTAGCTTCCCTGCGTCACTCAACATTTGAAAACCTAATTTACCTGCGTAATCTGTAGGTTGCATTGAGGCCATATTAGCTTTAACTATCTTAGATAGTTCTTCAAAGCTAGCTAGTACAGAAGTTAGATTAGAAGCTGTGTTATTCGCCTCTCTAGAAATATCCTGTAATACTTTAGTAATGCCTGTACCCGCACTTTGAATTTCCGGGTTACTTAGTTTTCGTAAGGCAGCCTCAATCTTACTAGTACTGGAGAGATCTACATTAGCTCCTAAAATGTTCTGTAAAGCTGCTTTTGCTTTCTCCTTTAGTGGACCTTTTTCTAAACCTGATAAAGAAGCTTCAATGCTTTTTGCTAGGTTAGTAGATAACTTATCTGCTGAACCCTTACCAATAGAATCCCATGAACTGTCTAAAAACTTATCGAACCAGCTAGATGCCGCTCTTAATGCGTAGAAGTCCTTAACTAATGTATTGGTGCCGTCTGAAATACTTTGAAGAGCGTTAGCTTTGGCCTGTACAGAAGCTACACTAAACACTTCTAAAGGGTCTTTAGATATAATAGCTGCTAAAGTTCTTGACATGTTTTCTGAAGCATCAGAAACTAAAGTCAGGCTGCTAGAAAACTTGTCGAACTCTTTACTATTAGTGCTTAACCAGCTGGATAATAGCTGGAAGCCTGCAACTGCTAAACCTACGTAAAACAGAATACCAGAAAAAGCGTTAGCTGCGGTAGATACCGCAGAAGCTGCTATACTTACCGCACCTTTTAGTCTTACTAGCCCATTTGACATTGCGTCAGTTTTATTAATAGCATCCGTGCCTATAATACTACCTTTATCGTCATAGCTATTTAGTACCTGAGTTCCCGCTTTAGACTTTGCTATTTCACTGTTAAGCTTTCTCCAAGCGCGTACAGGTCCTTCTATAGCTGCAGTTTCTGAAACTGTGGCTAGTATCCTGTCATTTGAAGCAGATTTCATAGCCTTATTTAAGTTAGCTTCCATCTGCATTCTATGGCTATACCTACTAGAATCGGCTACTTCTAACTTACTCTGTGCATTTTCATGTGCATCAGCTAACCCCTTATCTAGGCTCTTTGATTTAGCTGTGTACTTTTCTAAGTTAATGGCTTGTTTTTGGTGAAATTCGCTTTCACTGTTTAGTAGTTCTGTGTGCTTTGCAGCGATAGCCCTTTTATCTTCTGCTGTTTGGTCGAATACGCTTTTCTTTAATATACTACTTACTTCGGTACCTACTATCTCTTTGTTTACCCGTGTTTTCTGTAAAGCCGCAATTTTATTTAAAGTAGTTTGTTTAGCCCTAAACTCTTTTTCACCTATTTCCCCAGCCTCAGTGTCTGCTAATTCTACTCGGGCCCTGCTATCTTTAGTTATTCTTTGCAGATTACGTAAAGATTGTTCTTCTAAAGCTTTTGAGTTACTACGCATCATTCCTAGTGCAGGTACAGCCTGCTTTAGTAGTGCTGCACCAATAGCTGCCATTGCTGCAGCTAGTGCTGTAGGGCTACTAGAAAGAATGCTGAGCAGAGGGCTTAATACTTTATTAACTAACTCTAACCCAGACTGAGCTAAGTTCTCCATGGACGCCAATATTTTTGCGTAAGGGTTAGCGTCCATCTTGATGGAACCAAACTTCTTCTCGCCTTGTTCTAGTACAGCGTTAGCAAAACCTTGGCGCTTTTCAAAGTCAGTTAGAGCACTAGCAGCTTTGCCCAGTGTTAGGGCGTAATCTTGGGTAGTTTTATCAACCCTAACCATAATACCAATCTCATCTAGTAATTCAGGCTCCAGCTTAGTAATACCTCTACTTAAGCGGCTAATAGCGTCTGGCATAGCTATACCTAGCGCTTGAGACGCTTGCTTAGCTACAGCACCCATTCTAAGAATGGCGGCATCCGTCATACCCCCTGCACTAGCTTGTGCAGTAGCTGTCATAGCGTCTCTAAGACTGATAGCTCCATCAGTAACCATTGATAGCTGTTTAGATAAACTGCCTAGGCTTCTACCTGAACTAGCACCTAGCTGGTCTAGCCCTTTAACCATGTTTGTGGTGTCTGCTGCTCTAGATAGTGCGCCAAAAGCTGCGCTAACTGCAAATAAGTTTGCTGCAAAGGTTGCATATACGTGCACTAATCCGCCCAAGCCTTGAGCCTGTTTAGCAAAGTCTCGGCCTTCTGCACCAGTTCCTGCCCCCATAGAGCGAGATACTCCGTAATCCTGACTTTCTTTTTTATCCGCCGGACTATATCCAGATTTTGGGGCTCTAGGGCCGGTAGTAGCAGCTGCCACGCCTTGTCTAGCTGCTAGTACGGGCGCAGGTATGCGTAGCTTTGAAGCCTCTTGTAGTTGTTCTTTTAGTAGTTTAGCATTAGCAATTTCTTTTTGAATATTGCTCTGTACTTCTAAAGGTATAATTATCTTTGCTGCCATATGTTCTCCGTCTTTACCACATCGAAAAACTTTGACGTGGTACTATTAGTAACCCCAATTATAGCACGTTAACAATATTAAGTCAATACGTAAATTTTTGTTCCATAAAAAAGCCCTTGTATACTTCTATACAAGGGCTTGGTTAGGTTTTTGGTTTAGCGTCAGCTATTGCTTTAGACCTATGAGTATCAATTATACCTATTAGGTTATACAAGGTTTTGTGGTCCTCTAAAGGTACTTCTAATATAGTAAATATATCTAGGAGTCCGGCATAGCTTTTCCCCATATAGTTACCGTTCATCGTATCCCACTCATCTCGTAGCTTATGGTATACACTAAGCGCTTCTTGAACGTCGTAGTGAAAATCTTCATAATCTACAGGAATCTCGTCCTCTATAGGGTCACTTCCCAGAGCTTCACACATATCTAAGTAAGTATCCTTGGTCATCCCAAGGCCACTGTTAGAGAAGTATGAAGCTAATTGTCTATTTAACTCTGTATACTGACATTCGTGAAATTTGATAGCTCGGTAACTGTCTCACTAATAAAGGCATCGAAATTCGCAGAAGATTGCATTAGGAACAAGGCATTGTCTTGGTCGTAGGCTAGCTCGGCGTCTCTGTTTTGACCTGAAAGGTCTACTGGAGCCAGTTGCTCTAGATAGCTAAGTTTTAAGCCGCTCCACCCTTTAATACACGCGTTAACATAAAGCTGCAAGAATAGTTTATCATCTAATTCTTCTGTTGCTTGGCGTTGTTTAAACGTACTTTTAGTAGCTTTCTTACGAATGTTTACTAGAGTTTCACGTGATAGGAACACTACGTTAACTTTAAAGTCAGCAAATCCTGGGTACTCTACCTCAGTTGCTTTGCTTGGTACTAAAAGAGCCTTCAGGCTCAGGGCGGTTTTGATTACTTCTGTCATTTGGAATGTCCTTGAATTTATTATTAAGACGTATAGGAAAAAGAGGTGCTGGTGATCAAGCCAGCACCGGAGAACTCTAGCGGTTAACCGCCTGAGAAGTAACGAATGGATAGGTCGTTATTAGCAGCTAGGTCGTACCTGTTATTAGCAGATAAAGCTTCTGAACCTTGTGCTGTAAAGTTAATAGTGGTAGACATAATGTCACCAGTCTCTACAGTAGGGATTTGAAGCATACAGCCTTCCATCTCGAATTCAACACGAGTGGCGTTAGTACCGCCACCTACATCAATTTGAATTCGGTATTTTGTCTCAGCTGCATTAGCTGTAACAATGTCGCTTAGAAGCTGTGCAGAATTTAAGCTGCCAGTCTTTAGATAGGCTGTGATATTGCCTGAAATAGCTCTAGTACCTGTAAAATATCCGATAGGGGTATTTACTACGCCAAGATTCTCTGGTGTTACATAGCTAATGTTATTAGCGATACTAATAGAACCGCCAGTAAGTGCTAAGGCGTAAGATACTCCACCAACACCTTGGATACCTGATACTAACTGTACAGTAGACAGCTTATTAGTAATGTAATTAGCTGCGGTAGTTGGGGCCTTAGTAGTACCTGTAGAAATACCTGTTCCGCCAAATACTGCAGGAGTGCCCGATACTGTTGCTAGGGTAAGGTTGCGTAGTGCAGTTCCTTTACCAGTCCAGGCTACCATAGCAATACCATCTAAACCGAAGTCGATAGTAGCCTGATCTAGTGAGCAATTATCGATAGCGTACGTAATACCGTCAACTGCGAAGTACATACCAAATTTCTGCAATTGGTTCTTGTTAGAGGCTGCAAAAGTAGATAGAGCGTATGCAGCTCTTGGAGCTGCAGCAGGGTGAGTAGTCCACGCACCTTTTCTTAGCACTAACGCCGTAGGAGCCGTTGCTGGAGCAGTTGCCGCGCCTGCGGGAGCGGTTACGTAATCAATAGTTAGTCCAGTACATGCGGTATCTGTACCTGCACGAGCTGTAATAACTGCAGGAGCATTCCACTCAATTGCGTCAGTACCCAGTACGCCCGTAATATTAATGGTGTCTCCTACAGCAATGCCTGCCCCTGCAAGGTTGAATGCTGTACAAGTGAACGGGCCTACAATACTAGAGCTTGCTACACGGGTAAATCCTGCTACTAAAGCTAGTGCTGTGCCTGCGTTGTCAATAGGACTAGGAGATGCAATTGCATTCCATAGTACAGATTCGTCGGCTGCTACAGTAGTTGAGCCACTAGGGCGTAGATACGTAGAGAATGTAAACTCTACAGGGTCTAGGCTTGTGTTGAAAGCGCGCTGGCCACGAGTAGGTGTGTTACCTGCTTCGTTTAACTGCACCATTGTTTGCTGGGTAGTTTGTGAAAAACTAAAACCGTTTAGAACTAGTAATTCTGTGGTGTTAGTGTTGGTAGTTGTTGCACCAGTGCTGGGTATAACACCAGTTGATGCATCTACGTTTGTAGTAAAGAATACTCTGGCATTCCGAACTAGATTATATACTGGCATAATTTTCCTTAATTATATACCGTAAACTACATGACTAGATATTTATCTGTACTAATACGTTACGGTATGTTGTGATAACAATACTCTTACTTACATAAGCGCATATCGAACTTGTAAGTTCATTTCGCCTACAGCATAGGGGGCTAATAGCCCTTCATCTGTGGTTATTGAAACAACCAGTATTTCGGTGGTTTCATGGTTTGCTATTGGGTCGTATACTAGAACACGATTTGTGTTAATTACTGATTCAATATCTTCTAATAGTTGTTCTAGCTCTTGTTGACTATCCTCGCCTTTACAGTATACTTTAAGGCTAATACCTAGGTAACCCCAGGTAAACCCTCCAGGTAGATACTCTCTCTGTTCGGAGCCTGGACTACTGTAGATAGATGGAAAATCGCTTATTTCATCCCAGAATTTTAGTTTAGGAAATGCGTTACTAAAGATATTGGAAGTATACAAGCTCCCATCTATAGAGTGTAGCTTAGTAATTAAAGCTTTTAAAATACTTGTTCGTTTACTCATATTAGTACAGCTCGCATTCTGTTAGCTACCTTAGTAGCTGCAATTTCTTTAATTGATTGAGCAATTAACAGTTTAGGGTCTCGTGTTTTAGGAGAACCTTGTTTAAAACCTGGTTCAAACGTTTGATACGGGTTTTTCATGTAGGTGTAAAAAGCAGTTATCATACCTTCTCTAGACTGGCTCATTCGTTCAACATTCGCGGATGCTGCAAAGCGCCCTGTGCGATAGTTAAGTATGTTCTTTTGGTTACCATTACCCATATTTGCAGAAATTACACTTTGCAAATGTTCGTTGATTAGTGTTTGTAAAGAAGCAAGCGAGTAAAACTGGCCCGCAGTACTACGTATAGCAGGTACTTTAGGTGTAGTGTAGGTACTTAAGGTACCTTTATCTTTTACCTGTTTCTTAGATACGCTAGGCTTCTTTTTAGTATGAGGGCTAACATAAGGCTTGCCTGATAACGCTGCCATAAAGGCTTCGTATACTTCTTGCTGTATAGTTTTAGACCCATGAGTCTCTACTAAGTGGTCTAAAAACTCAGAGGAGCTAATAAACTTCTTTAGGTCTCGGGATATTCTGGCCTCTATATTAGTGGCTAGTTTATTATTAACTGCAAAAGATTGTACTGTTAGTAAAACTGTAGCTTTGCCTAGAACTTTGTTGAATCCGTTTAAGTCAAAACTGTCTCTTTGAAACTGATAAGAGCTTTCAAAGTCGTGCGCTTGCTGAAGTTTAAATACTTCTTGCATTAGTACATTAGAAGTACTAATTGGTACACGCTTACTTAAGTCTTTTATTAACAAAGATAAGGGTGTTTCTGTAGCATCTAAAAATCCACTGGCTATGTGCCCTATATTGGCTTGTATAACGCCGTCTTTTACTTCGGTAAGGACGGTTGGATGGTCAATACTTTTTAGTAGCTTAGACAGCGCTTTTTGTATTTTACTGTAATCTTTAGCCAGTAAGTATATACCATACTTAGGGTCTACTATGTATGCTAAGTATCCTGCTACAGTGCTAGAGTCTTTGGCTACACTTATTGAGTGCGCTACACTAGATGACTTACGGAAGTTCCCGGAGCTATGTACTTCTAATAGTAGTAGATCATAGTCTGCTTGCGTCAGCTTAGGGTCGGATATTTTTAAAGCCCTGTAAGAAAAATCTAATAAGGCTATCCTTGTATCTAATTTGTCTCGAAAAGGTTTGGTACCCTTATCCAAAATACCTAGTAACTTTTTTGATACTTCAAGGGGGGTTAGCGCCATAATTAGTTATAATTAGCTGTATAGAGATCTAACACTCTTTTAATGTGAGCAGGTAGGTTTGTAGTAGTTACGTACTCTATCTGTACTGAATTAGCTCCCGGAGCTTTATTAGAATGGATGGCAGAGTCGTTTTTGATGTAATAAGTTAATAAATCAAAAATGGCTAGCTGTAGATCTGCAGGTACACTGGCGTAACCTGCCTTGTATGTTATCTTATAGCCGTTAACAGCTTCTGGAAATACGGTGGGTGAGATACAGACTAAGCTATCTGTTAACTTATGTACTGCGTACTCTTTGTAAAGTGTTAAGTCTGTATACGTACTACCGTAGTCGGTAGAGTAGGCCAGAGATACTACATTAATTATAGGGTACTCTTCCACATATATGTTTTTGTAGCCACCATCTGACAGCTCAACCTTTGCTACGTCTACGTAGTCGACAAAGGTTCTTCTACATAACGTTTTTACTAAAGCACTGACTTTAGGAATTAATGAGTCTATAACTGCGTCGGAATTATTGCTGGATATACCTGCGTAGGCTTTATAACTAGCCTTAGTAACTAAGTCTGCTCCCATAGTGTGTTCCTTTTGTGTAGATCAAATTGTGTCTTATAAGGGCTTCTTTTATTAGAGTAAAACTTAGTATGTATAGATATATCTAGTAAGTTTAGATCTTTAAGAATCCAACCCTTTGAAGAAGCCATTTGTTTATTCATAACTCTGCTTAGGTCGCCTTTATCTAAGTTATTCTCTTTGGCAAACTGTCTTACATTCTCTATATCATATTCGCGTAATTCAGGGCTAAGCAGTATAGGGTACGTTTTGCCTTGCTGTTTTGCAGTTTTACCACCTATCTGCCTATTACCCTGTAAAGTTTTTACTAAATTATACTCTAAAGGGAATAGGTCTGCTAACCAGTGGCACGTTGTGCCGTACCATATATGGCTAACTACGTGATCTAGCGTACCTGCTAAATTCGCTATTTTACTCAAGCTATGGGTGGGGTTACTTATAGTTAGGTCTAGTATACTTTTATATACAGGAATATTATCTTTATCTACGTTTCCATTAGCTAAACCATACAATATAGGTGCTCCGGAAGAGTCTTCATACGTATTAAAGCCTTCTGTACTAGCATTAAATAATTTAATATAGTATTTTTCAAATACATTTAACTCTGCTTCACTACATTCTTTTAGTACTTCCCAATTAAACTCGCCGTACTCATTATACGCTTTTTGCATTTTCTCACTATGAGTACCTAGTGTAAACATTGAGTTGTGCCGTAATACCCTACTATAAATATTCTTAGACTGTCCTATATATACTTTATCTGTAGTTAAAATTAGGGGTGAGCCTAAATAAATGCCGCATGCCATATAATACCTTAAAAATTTTAATTATAAGGTATTATATCATAGACCAACGAAGGGTTCAAGACCAAATTTTATCTACTATATAAACTTATTAAATTTATATAGTAGATAAGGCTAATTAAAGCCTTATCTTTATTATTTAATTAAAAATAACTATTATGACCACCTTAAGGTACTTACACCTTGACCGATATTCGTAGTAGTCTGCACTAGACCAGTACGCAGCGAAGCCACTAGTACTTTACGCTGTGTTTCAACTAAGTCCTGCGTATCGAAACGTAGACCGCGCTGATTACCTGCCATAAAGTTAGCTGAAGCGAATGCTAGAGCACCAATGTTAGCGGTAGCAGTAGCTAGACCGCCAGCCTTACTTGGGAACTCTGCAGATACTAGCACTGGGCTATTACCTACGGAACCAACTTGGCCGGTTAACAAGGTAGCTGAAGTGCCTACTTTATCAACTGTCTGGAACAGTGTGTCATCTAGCAAGTCGTAGTACACGTCGGTAGAAACCACATAAGTTACGTCAGCTGGGTCTAGTCCCCAAGCGCCGAGATCTTTACGTAGAGCACGTAGGTTAGCAACACTAGCTGCACCTGTTGATGTAGGCGTCACTATAGATGTAGCGTCATAGGTTGCTAGGCCCTTAACTGGGTCAACACCAGAACCTGCACCCATTAGGTATGCTTTATCCATTGCACGAGCAACACGACGAATCATAGCATCACGAATGATTGGAAGCAACACAATTAGTGAGTCTTCTTCTTCTTCGTATGCAAGATATTCCATCGTTGCTACTTTGTATGCATTTAAGGTAATCTCTTTTAATGCATGAGTTTGAGCAGCACCAGGAGAAGCTGTAGTACCGAACTGAGCGTTAGTAACCCACGTTGCTGAACCGGCTTCAGGGTTCATAGGGATAGTCATAACGTTAGTCTTCATAACAATACTGCGAATCAGTGGAGCTAGAATCAGTTTACGGCGGACTTCTGCTTCCATATTCATAGAAACTTCTAGTTCCCATGTATTGGAAGGTAGATGTGCACCAGCTTTAGTAGCTAGTTCAGCACCAAACTTTGTACCGTCAAGCGACTTGCCCGTGATTTTAGAAAGTAAAACGGCTTTTTCGCGATCTGCGTAGCCGATATCTTTCTTATCACCGTTGAACTGCATTTTGCTAGTTTGCATAGCAGCTAGTTCAGTAGCTTTCTCTTTTAGCTCGGCTTGTAGACCTTCTAGAGCTGTCTTAGCTGTAGCACCTTCTAGGTCCATACGCTTGGTAAGATCAGCAATAAGGCGCTCTGCACCACTTTGACCTGTCTGTACGTGAGCAGCAACAGCTTTCTCAACACGTGCAGTAATTGCGGCTTCAGCAGTAGCAATAGCATCTGCATCAGCTTTTTGTTTAGCCTGTGCATCAGCAAAAGCTTTAGCAGTGGCGGTAGCAGCAACATTAGCTGCATTTTCAAGCAAAGCTTGTAGTTCTTTTGGATCCATTTTCCATTCCTTTTTGATTGTGCTCTTCGTATCTTCAAGAAGTTCTAGCCCTTTAGCTGAGGTATCTTTAGGTACAAATTGAGCTTTGAAACTATTATAATCTTCGGCATTGTCAAATGCTTTAGAGAGGTTAAATAAAGTATTTTGATTACAAGGTACTGAAACTACTGATATCTCAATAAGTTCTAGCTCTGTAACTACGAATACTTCTGCGGCTGAATTATATTCTGCATCCTTGATGCGGAACCCAATGCTGAACGCGGTCATTACCCCGTCCTTAATTAGACTGAAAACTTCAGCAGCCGCTGAAATTCTTGCTTTTATCCAAAGCCCTTGACTATCTAGTCTATGCTCAACCATTCGCCCAATAGGGTCATCGTGGTCGTGATGCGCTAAAATAATCGGGTTTTTCAGGTAGTTTTCCATACCTGCTTCCCATACTTTAGAAGAAACTACATCACCAGATCTATCAATATCTATAGTACTTGCGTACCCTTCAATGTAGATTGAGTCAATTTCTTCAGTAGCAGTAGGAAGAGCTTTAGTAAGAGCACCATTTAAAAATAGTACCTTATTCTTATTCATTTTACTCCTTAGAGGTGCTAGGAGGTTTCTTTGGTGCCCCACCTAGGCTAGGGTCAGCCGCAGAACCTGCGATATTTGCGGGTATACGAAGTTTATCCGACTCAGGGTCGACGTCTTTTTCGTATCTAAGTTCTACGCGAGCTTCATTAGCTGTTAGAATACCTGCATTAACTAGAGTGGCATGGTACGCCGCAATATCTTTTAACTCGGGCTGTAGTGCCGAGATGCTGCTAGTAATAGGTGCTATATCGTACCCAAAGAATCTTTCCATACCAGATACATATCTAGATAAAATTGGTAAGACAGTTTCTAAATAAAACAATCTAAGATTAGGGGTAATATTTGCGTTGTTACCACCATCTAATAGTAGAGGGGGTACTCCTAGAGCTTTAAGTATTTTTGTATCGTGGGTTTTAATACTAGTATCAAAATCCATTTCTTGAAATGTTGCGCTGGATACAGGGCTTGGTTTAAGGCCGCTATCTAGTATCATTGGACGTCTAGCACCATTTTTAGGGCTATAACGTGTTTGCCAATTATGTATTGTTTTATCTTTAGCTACTTGGCTTAAGGTATTGTCTGTACTAAATATTAATCCAGCTACTGCACCGTTTTCAAAGAATTGATCTTGAAAGTTCTGCATTTTATACAGGGTTTTAATGCTGCGATTGGCAGATGCCAGCCTGCTGCTGCCTCTGTAAACTGAATCACTATTAACATCTTTTATATGTATAACTTCTGAAGCTTTTAGTACAATATCCGTATTATACAAGTAGTGCTGTACAAACGTCTTAGGGTCTGGTACAACGGTAACCGATGCAGCAGGTAGATGGTAAAGAGACGCACCATCATAGTAAATAAATATATTACCTTCTAATACGAAGTCTGTAAATATGCTTATTTTAAATTCTTGGGCAGATTGATAAGGGTTAGGTCTGTAGTTAAGTAGTGTATTAAGACTTTTTGCCCTTGTACCCTGTACTACACCTTCTAGGATTTTGTCTTTAATATCAAAGTCCATACTAGCGCAAGCGCTAACAATCATGTTAACTCCGCGATTAACGGTCTCTAGCTTTTCAAATGCCTGAGTGTAAGTAAATAAACTATCTGTGCTAATGTACCCACCTTCTTGATTACTAATGCGTATCTGGGCCGGGTTAGCCTTAGTCCATGTAGCGGGGTTATACCATGCCATATTTATTCCTAATAGAATTGACCAAAGTTTGATAGTACTGGGCTCTTTTCAGGGACTTCTCCATTCTCAAACTTGGCTTTTTGTGTTTCAATCCAACGCTCTTGCTTAGGGGCAGAGGTTAGGGTCGGGGCTTTACCGTAAACACCGTGTAGTTTAACATGGTGTTTATTACATAGGGTAAATACTCCCCCGTATATTTCTGCGTGGTGTTCTTCAATGAATTCATCACGTACGGCGACAATTCCGTCATCTGTGGAAATATCGTAGCTTTTTTTAACTGCCCAAGCGTTTAATAGTAGGGTCAAGCTGTGCGTATGATGAAGTTCTAGTTCGTCAGTAGTTGAGCATATGTAGCATAAGTCCTTCTTGTCATATGCAGACTTTGCTCTATCTCTAACCCACTTAATAGGTATACGCTTGTTTGTATTTGCTGACATAAATTTCTATTAGTAAATTCCCGATGAACCTATTGTAACATATATGCAAATATTTGTCAAGTTCTATATTTTTGAAGCAGTATATTTAGGTTAAAAAAATACCCTGTAAAGTTAATTACAGGGTATTTTATTTTTTAGTTAAATAGCTTTTCCCACCAAGGCTTACTTAAGTAGTCTAGTTTATCCTTCATAACTTTAGCGGCTGTTTCAAGTTTAGCTATACTAGATTCACGTTCTTTTAATACTTTAGTAAGAACGCTAATGCGTTTGTGTACGTCACGTTTAATTTCCTCTTCAGATCTTACTACCATCAGTTTGCTGTTACTTAACTGTACTTTTTCTACTAAAGAGGTACAGTTAAGTATAGAATCCTTTAAGTTACATATTGTGGATATGTGATCTAAGGTAGATACTCCTAAAAACCCCATTAAAGCGTCAAAGCCGCCATTAGTTATCCCTTTAAAGGGGTCCTCGGGATACGTACCATTTAACTTAGGGCGCACCCTATTAATAAAGCATGCCTCTACTAAGTCAATATGGTCATCATGGCACTCAAAAACTATATCGCACTCTGGGTATCCATATGCGTTAAACTCGGTTTGCATTAAGCTTGCTGCCGTCTGCTTATTCATTTTGTCAAAGTGCTGCTTCCATCTATTCTCTATGTTAATAGATTTGCCTATATAGGTGTTCCCAGATGTAAAAGTTAATTTGTAGATACCGGATGTCATATTGTGTAAGTGTATATTGCGTAACGTACCGCATCTCCAATGTGTGAAGTTTTGCCGTGTACGGGTCGTTCTTTAGTTAAAGTTTCGCGGTTGTCCCATTGGTACTGGTCTAACATTTCTAGTGTATGGACGCAGTGTGGAGCTACTAATAGTCTGTCTTGTTGTATTATTGTTTGAAGATACGCAATACCTTCAAGTACCTGCTTCTTAGCTTTAAGTGTTGCAATATCGTAGGTATAGGCTAAGTCTGCGGCAAACTGTGCGGCAGCACTGTCAATAAATATAGGGTCTATCCCCCATTTAGTAATGTATTCCTGCATTGCCTTAGCATGACCCTCAGTTACAGCTTCTGCTTCAAGGTACTCATCTATAATGTGGAATTTATCTATACTAGGGATATACGCTATAACTACAAAGGCTGTAGGGTCTTTATATCCAGGGTCTAACCCTCCCATGTACTCAGCGTTGTCTAAGGGCACGTATTCCTGAATACATTCTGAATTAAACTCGTATATCTGACCCTCATATGTAGTAAATGAAGCCATATATTCCTGCTCAAACTCAGCTTTAGACATACTGCGCCTAGCTTCGGCAACATCAGACTCTTTCATCCGCTCGTTTTCAGTATAGTCAGCTGTTAAGGATACCCATTCAGGGTAGTCAGGACTAAAGCCTCTGTGAAAGAACTCACTAAACCAGTTGTTCTTACCACGAGGAGTACTAATAAAGATTGCTTTAGAGTTAGGCTTATCTAGCGTGGGGCGAAGGGATACGTTAAAAGCGTCTTTTCCATCTTTGCCAAGCGCCGCCTCATCAAATATGATAAGATCGTACGAACGACCAACGCAGCTATCAACAGTAGTGATAGACCCCATACGAATAGTGGATCCGTTAGCAAGCTCAATTATTTTATCCTTTAAGTTATCTTTTTCAACTTCTAGGTCAAAAGACTTAATAAGCTTACGCTGTATTTCAAATGAGATGCTAGATAGGGTATAGTTCGGGGACATAATCAATACGTTACACCCGGGTACCAGCACTACTAACTGCCCAATAATATTAGCTATAAAGGTTTTACCTAGGCGTCGAGCTAAAGCAGCGTTAATAAACCTATACTTGGGGTTATTAACTGCGTTAATCAGTGCAATTTGGGGTCTATTTATCTCGTCCCAGCTTGTAGATTTAGCGTACGTTACCGGGTTAATAACTGGTAGTAGCTTAAGGTACGCAGGTATGGGTAACTTAATAAATCGTGTAGCTACCGGGAACTCTGTAATTGTGTCTCGGTCTACGTCAGTGCGGCTAATAGTTAACATACTGGAGTGCAGATTAAGTTATATGAGGCATAATTTTTATCCCATACATTCCGCTTCAACTCAAAGAAGTTTTCTTCTCTGTATAATGTAGGTGTGTGGCTTTCAATATTGTAGCCCAATCCTGTAATATACTTACGCAGGGCGTTACTTTTCTCGGCTCTGTCATCCTCAATATACATAGTAGGCTTACAGCGGTTAATTGTTTTTTGAGCACCTTGCAATACTTCAAGCTCATACCCCTCAACATCTAGTTTGATAAAGCCGACTTCGGTAAACTGATAGCTATCAATAGTAGCTATAGGTACTGTAATATTACCATAAATACTCTTACTACCTATCCCTAAGCCGCCGAAGTTACCCTTAGAAGAGTAATGTACTTTCGGCATCTCAGCAACTCCCCCCATAGCGCCTACAGCCACGTTATGCACCAAAAAATCCCCGCCTACATTAGCGCAGTTTTCCTCAAGTAACCCAAATATCTCCGGTTGAGGTTCGAATGCCGTAACCTTAAACCCATTAGCTAGTAGCGCCTGAGAGATTACTCCAATATTAGCTCCAATATCCAAACACACTCCGCTAGCTAGCGTCAAGATCTTTTCTGTCTCATCAGGCCCATACTCTCCATAGTAGTACATTGAACGACCAACATACGAGTCTTTTGCTAGAAACTTACACTTCCCCCATCGGCCGTTTACTTCTTTATACATTCTATCCTTTTATGGACCTCAGCAAACGCGAGGTCCCAATTGTTATTATTGGGTACTATGTCTACGCTCTTATACCAGACATTCTTGTCACGTCCATTACCCCACCTAAAATCAGTCTCTTTTAAGGGCTGTACCATTATACAAGGAACGCCTAAAGTTCCTGCCATATGTACAATCGACGTATCAACACTTACTACTAGGTCTAGTCCTAAGAGGTACGACGCCGTTTCCGACCAAGACTTTGAATCCAGTCTAGTAACGCCCCTAGCGTCATTAGCGTCAGGAGATATACTATATAAATCCCCATAATTACTAAGCCCGCTAAAATAGCCGCTAGAGCAACTCCGATTCCGATTATTGCTATGAGTGACAGACCCGTTCCAACAAACACCGATACTAAAATGTCCATTATACTTTGCACTATTAAATCTCCTATCTAACCAATTTTCTGGCACAATGCCGAATACCTTTGCTAAACTACAGATGCCTATACCTAAGGAATACCCCTCTGTAGACGTTACGCACTTATACGGGTAAATACAGTTTAGGGACGGGTGGCACATAATGACCACTTCCTTAAAATACTTTTCTAAATAAGAAAGGTATCTGCCAAACATAATTTTGTCACCAATACCCTGTTCAGTTAGTACTAGTATGATATCTCCGGCACTTTTTCCATCCCACATTTCTATGGGAGGTAGTTTTACAGGGTTATTACGTTTTAGTCTGTATTCATAATGCTGCCATCCGTCTAAGCAATTACTAGAACGCAGTAATGCGTTTCCATAATTCCATATAGCCTCATAATATAAGGGGTCTAACGAAAGAGCTGCGCTATAAAAAGCTAAAGCACTAGTATCGTTACCAGAAGCATACTCTAGTAACCCTATATTATTAAGCGCTAAGCTATACGGGCCATATACACCGGCATAGCTAGGTACAGAATCACTAGCAGCCTGCAAGTAGCACTCCATAGCTTTATTATTACCTAAAGCTTTATAACAATTACCCATATTAATAAAAAGCTCTTTGAATTCTTTATTACACTTTTTATAGTAGGTTAATGCTTTTAAGTAGTTGCCTTTTTCTAGGTACTTAGTGCCGCGGTCATACATCTACAATATCTCCCGCACTCATTAATCGCTCAATTAAGGATGTATATTTCGAGCCCCCAGCATTGTCGTTAATCTGGATGTTAGTCTGAGTCTTAATATTGTTAGCTCTGAGTGTCTCAAGCTTAATCTCTCTATCCATATTCTCCATAGTTATTTTATGGCTAAGGGCTAAGAGTTCGCTAATATCTTTAGTAGACCCTGTCTCTGATTCATCCATGTCTTTAAACTTCTTAGCAATAATAGCGTCCATTGCTGATCGTATTTTGAATCGGTTGTTAAAGCCCAGGTTAAAGAACACTTGGTCAACATAGGCTTTTACCTCACGCCGATTGAGTATTTGAGTTACCATTTCAGGAGAGATCTCTAAAGTATATGCAACTTTGGCTATATCAGGTTCTTGCAGGTAGCAGTTTGCGACTTCGAGTGCCTCGGGGCTTATATCTAAGACTTCTGCAGCTGTGGTTGTTGGTAAGTTGGTGGCCATATTATTTGTTATAAGTTTACGCGAATATTACATTATATCAGCTACTGGGCACGAGGTCAATAGTAAAATTTTTGATGCTTTTTGAAGTTTTTGCTACTATGTAGGTTTTTGCTATTAGGGAGGTTTTTCTGGTTTAGGGTCGCTATACCTAGTCAAGTTTAGGGTCGCTATACCTTGGCACCGTAATTGATGGGTGTGGTTTTTTAAAATAGGCCTTGGGGATGGGCACCGGCGTATTAAAAAAATAGCATGTCTAATAACCGCCCCTACCTATTGTACACTAGTATACCAAACTTGCCAAGCTATTTATTAATAACTTATTTTATGTAGGGTCGGCATACTTGCACAAACCCCTATATAATTACTACATACCAACTGAAAGACTTCTAATGTTCAAACTACACAACACCTGCGGAACTTGCCATCGTGCCCCCTTAGGTAACTTTATTCAGCACGGCATGATATTTGCAGACGATGGCTTTGGAAATTACCTACACGTTGATACTGTGCAGTTTATTGATTTTTACACGTCAGGAAAATAAAATGATTGAATTTGTTTGTATGTTGATTGGTGCAGGTTTTGGTGTTATAATAATGTGTGTTCAAACTATTAATGGGGATTGGTTATGATTGTTAAATTTTTAGACCTTGACGTTAAAGCGCGTGATTATAATGGAATCCATGCTAACATGGCTATTGCCCTTATAATCAATGAGGCTATTGACTACCTAATGGAAAATCACTTGCAAGGGATGGTAGAATTGGACGTTATCAACATAGAAGGTTGCCGTGTAGACTTTGGGCGTGAGAGTGTATATATTTGTACAGTATTGGATTTTGTACATTTACACTAAGATATACCATGATACTAACACCAGAAATTAAATACGCTATTGATGCAAAATCTTATTATGACTTATTAAGGGGTTGGAGGTTTGGGTTAGCAGGGGAACTTATGCAAGGGGAATCCGGCAAATATTGGGCACTTAGAATGACGGTGCTTAAATCAGAAAACCCCGAACAAGCGGTTCAAGATAGTAAACTTATTGGATGGGGTTAATCATGTGTGACTATTTGGTATCTTATAAACACGCCCACGGGCCACAAAATTTAAACTATTATGTATTTAAAGCTCCTGCTAATGCTACATGGCGCGAGCTACAAGTAATATTTGACCCCCGCTATCATTATAATAGCTTAAAGTTTTACGGTTTAGGGTCAGAGATTATACTGACTAGTAATTACATAACTTATTAATAACCTATTTTCTATAAGGTTATTATATACTAGCCTTTATGATATATAATAAAGGCTTCAACTTTTAAAGGTTTATTATGTACTATAGCGAAAAAACAAGTTTTGGTAATGTAGGCATATCCTCAGTATCTATTGAGCTTGCCATTAAGCAGGCTACTGATATGGATAAAAACGGCTGCACTGGTTGCACGGGGTGTAATGGCTGTACGAATTGTACGGGTTGCATAGGTTGCATGGGCTGTAAGGGCTGTACGAATTGCACGTATTGCATGGGCTGTAAGGGCTGTACGAATTGCACGTATTGCACGGATTGCACGGATTGCACGGATTGCAAGAAGTGCACGTATTGCACGGATTGCACGGGCTGTAAGGGCTGTACGAATTGCACAGATTTCGTGAATCTAGTACACTAATAAGCCTAAACGCGAATCATTCGCGTTTGGAGGCGCCAAATTATACCACACATTTTATATGTTGCTAATAGGTGTTTACACCTAGAAAATAAATTAGTTTATGCGTATTTTAACTGTATAATCTATTTATAAACAAACGGGGTTTAATATGTTATTAGTTTTTATTGCTTGCTGTATTTCTGGTTACACTATTTCCCGCCCTATTGTGCGAGTTTTTAAGGTATAATGAATTATGAAAACGCTTGAAAAACAACTAGCCGTTAAAGGTGAACGGGTGTGGCAAGATTTTTGCCTAATATACCCTTCATTGGTTCGATACAACCCGCCTAAAATTGTGCTGAATAATAGGTTTTCACGATGTGCTGGGATGTGCCGTGTAGAGGAGAATATTGTACAATTGGGTACAAAATTTTTTGCTAATAATAGTAACATGATGTTTGCCGTTATTTTGCCGCATGAATTTGCACATCAAATTGACTATATTTTTAATAAATATAATGACCGTTTTCACCACGGTAAAGCATGGAAGGAAATTATGGTAAACTATGGTTTACCCGCTGACGTTTACCATACTATGAAAGTTTAAAATGAATTACTTTTTATTGAATTTACAGGGTTGTTTTATATATGCAGCAAATCTTTTTTATTGCCCACAAAAAAGATTTTGGTTAATTAATGATTTTTTGAGTAAATATCCCGCTAATTTGCTGGTATAATTACTAATGAATAAAATTAAACTTATTGAGTGGTTCGGGACGGTTACTTCGGTAATTGGTTCTTTTCTTGTAGCCTTTGGCATTCTATTACCGGGCTTTATCTTTTTTACTTTGGGCGCGTTATCGTGGATTGTGGCAAGCAAAGCACAGAAAAATGGGGCTTTGCTTACTCTTAATTCGGTTTTTTTAATTGCAAATATTATAGGATTGTGGCGCGCTTATTGAAAATTAAATATGTACTAGCGGGCATATTATTCAGTTAGACTTTATCAACCAGCCGCTATCAAATTGATAGCGGCTTTTCTTCGTTATGCGAATCATTCGCGTTTGGGCGCGCCAAAATTATACCACGTATTATATACGTTGTCAATAGGTGTTTACACCTAGAAAATAAGCTGGATTTTTATGTTAAAATGGTTCTGTGGGCGTAAATTTGCTGCTATGCTTTTGATAGCGCTGGGCGCGCCAAAATTATACCATACTATTAATATGTTGTCAATAGGTGTTTTCACCTAGAAAATAAGTTGGATTAGGTGTATTTTGGCTGTATAATCTAATTATGAAAAACGTTATCATATTTGACCTTGATGAGACCGTAATTAATTCTACACATCGGACTCCTAATTTTCCCGATGGTACACTTGATTTACAATCGTATCTGAAAAATCAGACTCTTGAGAACATACGTAAGGACACATTATTACCATTGGTTCGCCTAATGCGAGAACGTCACGCATTAGGTGATTACATCATTGTGCTAACTGCGCGCGGTATGATTCAGGCAGACTATGATTATTTAACTGATAATATTATTCCGTATCATAAAATTATGTCACGTGACCAATGTAAAACCACGAGGCATTACAAAATGAAAGACGGGGAATACAAAATGCACTGGATTAAATCTTTTTTGAATTTACGTCAATTCAAGGGAAAACCTGTTATTATGTTCGATGATGCAAAGCCCGTAAAATCGGTTTTACGTAAATTGTTTCCTGTACTATGTGCTCATAAAATCAATCGGAAAATCTCAAAATGATTAAATTTATTTTTTATACCCCACTTGTTGCAATTACTGCAATTATTATGTTTATTTTTGAAAAGTTTGCAAAATGAAAAAATTCAGGTTTCATAAGCATAAGTTAGTAACTAAAGCCTGCAAGCTATTAGATGGGGGTATTAGTTACCATAAAATGATGTTATTTCCCTATAAAAATATTTTAAGGTTTTACAATAAGTATAAAAATATACCCTAAACCCTGCTATAATACTTTTAAGGGTTAGGTTTTAACCCTTATGCGAATTCCGGCATTATCCGGTAATAACTAGGAAAATTTTAAAATGGCTAAAAAACAGTTCTTTGCTATTCTTGACACTGAGACCACAATGCAGGATACAGTGGCAGATTTTGCTATAATTATCTGTGACCGTGAAGGCAAAATTTATAATCAATGCGCTGTAATGGTGCATGGGCATTATGGTAATTATGAGCTATTTCATGATAAAGCGGCTAACGATATTTGGGGTTATGGCGGATTAGAAAAACGTAAAAATAATTATGTGGCAATGCTTAACGACGGTTCGCGTACATTGGCAAGCGTTAACGCTATCAATAAATGGATTAATCAAGCCATTGGAAAATATAACCCACAATTAACCGCCTATAATTTGGCTTTTGACAAATCAAAATGTGCAAATACTGGAATTGACTTATCAGGGTTTACCAGTAGTTTCTGTTTATGGCAAGCAGCCGTAGGCAGTATCTGTAACACTAAATTGTTTCGGGGCTTTGCATTGGAAAATCACGCTTTTAATAAAGTTACTGGTGCGGGAAATATGACTTTCCAAACTAATGCCGAGATTGTATGTGGGTTTGTAAAGGGTGCATTTGAAAAAGAACCTCACACCTCCCTAGAAGACGCGCGAGATTTTGAAATGCCGATTTTGTGTGAGATTCTTAAAAAGCGTAATTGGAAGGAAAAAACCACCCCTTACAATTGGCGTGCTTTTCAAGTAAAAGACCATTTCGCCGCAAAATAAAATAGGGGGAAACCCCTATTTATTATATGAAAACTTTATGGGCTATCGCACTATGTTTGCACTTACTAGAGGATAAAAAACTAGAATCTGTTATCGACATTTCGGGATTTTACGCACAATTTTCTGAGCTAATAATATGATTGATATTAAAAAACATAATCAAAAACATAAAATAGACTGTATATTATTCTATTTAATAATCTTTTTTATGGTTACTTTTTTAATTCTAATATAATAAAAACCGCTATCTAATTGATAGCGGTTTTTTCAGTTTAGGGTCATAGCGAAAACCTATCAACCTGCCTGCTATCATTTTAGTAGCGGTGTAGGCGCCAAAATTATACCGCACATTTCACCAATACAGCTTAGGGTTTTCATATTTATTTACTTGAATAAATATGGTTTTATGCTATATAATCTATACATGAGATGAAAAAGGCTCTGAGACAAAAAAGAAAATAAATAAAATCTTTTCTTGCAAAATGTCAACAACGTGGTATACTAGATTCATAGACAGTTTATTAAGGGTTTTAAGTTTAACGTAATGTTTGTAAAACTTTTTTCAAGACGTTGAAAATACTTCTTAAAATCCTTAATAAACTGTGGTATACTAGATTCATAGACAGTACGCAGGAACTGTAAAAAACCTGCAAAAATCCTTAACTTTTTAGGAAACTTGAAATGACTACTGCAAAAACTCCACGTGCTGTAAACTACACACCTGAGCAAACCGTTTCGATGGTTGCTCAATACGTGGCCGATAAATCAGACGCTACCGTCGCGGCTATTGCGCTTAGCATGGGTAAAACTGTGCGTTCTGTTACCGCTAAACTTAGCCGAGAAAAAGTGTTTGTATCTACTAAAGGCTACGTTACTAAAACAGGTGAAAAAGCTGTGAAAAAAGACGAAACCGCCGATGCTATCGGCGCGGTTCTGAAAATGTCAGAATCTGAAATCGAATCACTGACAAAAGCCAATAAAACGGCACTTGTAAAAATCTTTGCTGCATTGGCAAATAGCGTGCCAATTACGGCATAAAGTACAAGGGGTGAAAATCCCCTTATTTCTTTTTTTTTATTTTCTTTTTTTCTAGGGTTCTTATGTATAATACAAAATTGACAGACGCACAAAAACAAAAACGTAAAGGACTGAAAGTTGCATTTTTGGAAGCCGGTGGAAAACTTTTTAATTTTGAAGGTTTTACCGTAGCTATTAAACCCGCATTTTTTGGGGCTAATATGGCACAAATTGCGGTTTCAATGGCTTCACCTGATGAAAGTAAACTTCGGCGCAAAGTAGGCGAATACCACGCGCTATCAAAATTGGAGCAAGGCGAGTTTATCCAATTTCCTTTAGTTTCAAGTGACTACGAATATTTCGCGGAAAATTTGGCCGGTTTTTTTGATATACATTACGAATAACGCAACAATAAAACCCGCTATCAATTTGATAGCGGGTTTTATTTGTCTTGGCGGGTGAATACGAATCATTCGCGTTTGTAGGCGCCAAATTATACCATACATTCTAGGCCGTGTCATTAGGGAAAACACCTATATAATAAGTTGATTTGTGTGGTATACTGGAGGGGCGCCAAAATTTTATAGCTATCACTATCGTAGCGTTTTATGCGCCAAAATTATACCTCACAATTTGGGATATGTATATAGGTGTTTGTACCTATAAAATAAATTAAAATAATCAGATTTTAGCTGTATAATCTATATATGAACATTAAACAAACAGACATTGCATTATTTGAGGCTGTTTTAAAGGACATTTTCAATTTAAAATGCAAACCCTACATCTCAAAGGTTAAATCTCTAAAATTTGATGGTGATGCGTGTTTAGGTATGTATGATGGGGAAGAATTAAAAAAGGGTAAGTTTATTCATAAAATTAGGCTAGCCCGTGATTCTATCGCAGATATACATGAATTATTTGGTACAATAGCGCATGAGTATGTACATGCTTGGCAACATGAACAAGGTCTGGATGTAGACCATAGCGTAAAATCAGGCTATAAAACTTGGCAAAAATATTTTATGAAAAACTACGGAGTTGTAGTATAATGGAATATATCGGATGGATTGGTTCAATATTATTTGCCGTTTGCGGTTTACCGCAGGCCTTGCAGAGCTATAAACATGGACATTCTAATGGGCTAACATGGACTTTTCTATTAATGTGGTTTTTTGGGGAGTTATTTACAATGGCTTACATAATACCTAAACAGGATTGGCCGTTAATTTTTAACTATACGTTAAACCTTATTTTTCTGTTAGTTATTTTGAAATTTAAAATTTGGAGTCGAAAATGAGCATTTACGCAATTTTGTATTTAATATTAATCATAATTGGTGCGCTAATCTCAACTAACCAACATGGTAAATTAAAACCTATTGAAACTTATAATTTTTGGTATTCTGTGGCGCTATCTATACCGGGCTGGATTTTGCTTTACATGGGCGGATTTTTTAAACTTAGCTAAAAACAAATGAGAATGATAATCATTCTCATTTATAGGCGCCAAAAATCGGGTTCTCCCCACCTCATTATATCACGGATTCCGACCCTAAACCGTAAAAATTCAAATTAATTCAAATTAATTCAAATTAATTCAAATAAATTTAAAATTAAGTTGTAACAGTTTGTAAACCCTAGGCGGAATGCGAATAATTCTCAGGTAGATTCAGCTTAGGGTCGGAGTGAGCGCTTACTAACGTGTTTTTCCGGAGTGAGCGCTTACTAACGTGTTTTTCCGGAGTGAGCACTCACTAACGTGATTTTTGCGAAGTGAGCGCTTACTTACGCGGTTTTTTGCGCTCCGCGCCTTAGTGGTAACCATACAAAAAACGCATAGCGCCTTAGTGGTAACCATACGCTGCGCCAAATTATACTCTAGTGGCCGCGCGGCTGTCAAGTTAATATATCCGACCCTAAACTTATACTACTGGGCGCCAAATTATACTCTAGTGGCTCGTCGGCTGTCAAGTGGCCTTTTCTGGCCCTAAGCTGTATACCTTTTCTGGCCCTAAGCTGTATACCTTTACCACTTTTGCGCAGACGTAGAAAAGCCCCGCCAAACCTTAAGATTTACGGAGATTGGCCTTGACCCTAAACTTAGGAAACAAAGCAGTGCTAATCAAACTAAAGCGTGTTAAAAAATATTCGTAGTGTGGTAGTTTAAGTATCTAATCGGCCCTGTTAGAGCATACGGTTTAGGGTCAGAGTTTCAGCAAAGTAGGGCAGCTAAATACCTAGGTATTTAGTACGTGTATACAGAGAGCCTCTGGTTATACTGTTTGTAATTGTAGAGTGTAGCTAAGGTAATCCTGTAGTCTACCGCTCATGGTTAAAATATATTTGGGTGTTATGTTCATTTAATTAGGTGATCACTGGCTGTCAAACCATAAATAGCTGCTTCGTCGTGGACAATACTATTACGTATACCAACAAAACTCATACCGACCTATACTAAGTGTATGAATAATTATACCATATAAGCAGTCTCCGCGCAAGCGAATTTTTTCTGACCCTAAGCTGTTAATTTTTATCAGGGTACGAAGTTTTATAACTTATAACCGCAATCGGGTTTTGCCTAATTATACAGGCTTCTACGGTTTAGGGTCTAACAATCTTTTTAAGTAAAAGTGTTATAATCAAAAAGTAGTGGGTACTACCACACCTTATAACTTTTTGCTCTTCTGAGGTCAATTTTGCTTAAATATGGGGCAAAACGGAGTTTTTTGTTCTTTAAAGAACAAATTTTGATTTTTAACGTAAAAAAGCCGCTATATTGTGAGATATAGCGGCTTTTTTGGTTTAGGGTTAGAACTCTTCAGTAGGAGTAGTGCTTAAGCGCTCAGCAATTAAGGCTAATACAGCTTTGTTTACTTTTTCTAAGCTCTCTAGGATATCAGAGTTAACTTCAAGCAGGTGGGCGATACGGTCAATATATTCTTCCTTTTTAACTGGCACGTCTCCGCGCTTGTTGGTATACGTTTTTTTCTTGTATACGCCTAAGCTGGAAAGCTTAGCTATTACTGAACGCTCAGGGACTTCCTCCGAGTTACCGCCGCAGCGTTCTAGAGGCAGACCTGCCTTAACGTCTTCCTGGAATTTATAGTTTTTAAGGCTTAGGGTCAGGGCTGTAGCAATCTCTGCTGCTGTTAGACCCTTTTGGTAGTCTATAATGATTTGCTGTGTAGTTGTTTCGTCGTATTTCATATTAACCCCAAGTTGGGCGCTCCTCAGTTGTAGTAGTTGGTATGTCTTGTACAAATAGGTCTACCTCGATAAGAGGTGACGGCACAGCATCCCACAGTTTAGGGTCTAGTACCATGTACTTGGTACGGTTAGCTGGGTGTGCTACCCAGATCTGGGCTAACATCACCTGAGCGTCTGTAGGCATGGTATGATAGCAAGTACCTGCTGTAGCGTACAGCTTATGTGTGCTGATAGCGCTGCGAGACTTACCCGCGTCTTTACCGGTCTTGACCCTAAGCCCGATCTCTCGATCAGCAAGTAAGGTTTCACGATCAGGTACCTCATCTGGCATCCATAGCATAGCCTCGCACAGGTTGTGGTTTACCACATATTGTAGCTCCTTAGGGTCCCACGCACTATAAGGTACCTTATGTACAAGCTTGTGTGCGTATAGAATGAGAGGAACTAATGCGCTATACTCTTTAGAGGGCATCCTATATTGTGTACTAAGGAAGTTAGAACGTGCATCGTGCATTAGAATGCGGTACATACCCATCTGAGCAGGTGTTTTAAAGTAGTCCTTACAAAACTGTAAGCCGCTAATAAGGCCACTAGAGTTCTTCTTAGGGATACAGCGACTAACATAGGTAATTAACTCAGCTAGTACTGGTACACCCTGGTCTTTAAGACCATAAGTCTCAATAAATTGGGAGGTTACTGCTGCCTGCCCGGCTTTGCGTCTAATAGACCCTAAGCCGGGGCAGTTTGTATAGCCCGGATGCGGTGTAGTATCTGTCTCAACAGCCCCGCCTTCTGGGTGACTAAGCTCCCACTGAACGTTAGCGCTACTAATAAGATGTTGGTGCCTAGCGTCTATACTCTGTCTGTGGGCATCCGTGGCAGTTTCCTCAGCTAAGGTGGCGGCTTCCAGATATACTTCGTTAGCTTTAGCCCAAGGCAGGTCACTAAAGGTGGGGGCACTTACTTTGGCAGAATAACTTCTACCTAAAGGCTTTAGGCCTAAGGTAGCTCTATTATTATAGCTATAATTCAAGTTTTGATCCTAAACTGTTGCGAACAGTATTCTTTTAAAATTATTAGAAATCGCAGTTCTAATAGCTAAGATTAGCTCTAGCTGGCTAAAAAGTGGGAAGGTGGGAAGGTTTGCGTTTTTTACCACAATTTTTCTCTCTTTTAATTTTAAACGTAGTATTGCTTAACCGTATAAACTTGTCAAAGCGCAGCATCTTTCGCACACCCAGTAAAATATTTTATATTCGCTCAGTAGTAGCGAGTCTAAAAAATATTTTGGTGTAAAGATGCTGCGAGATCAAGTTGATGTAATGAATCATCTTATACAGTTATTATACACAACTTTTGATTAAATGTCAAGTCCAATTATTCTGGTGCCCTATTTCTAAAGAGAATATGGTGCTACGGCTAAGGGTCGGGAGTGAAAACCTAGAGCGAATGCCTGTTCTAGTAGTGTTAATAGATGGTCTCTGTCAAAAGCGTACAAACTGGCTTCGAAGCACAAACCTGCGTGAGT
>JAYUWM010000073.1:0-4768 GCA_043753565.1 bacterium | reverse complement strand
AAAAATGTGGACCCTACAAAGCTTAAAGGCGAAGGTGATGGCCGTGTAAACGTTTTAATGCTAGGTATAGGCGGCGAAGGCCATGAGGGTGCTTACCTAACAGATACCATCATAATTGCTAGTATAGACCCAGTTCAAAACGAAGCTGCGCTGCTTAGTGTACCGCGTGATTTATGGGTTAAAAAAGCTAACGGCGGCGCTGGTAAAGTTAACGAAGTATATGCCAACGCGCGCGAATCTGAGCTAGTTAAAAGTAAAGACAAAGGCGCAGCTAACAAGGCCGGCGTCGCAGCTACCCAAAAAGTTTTAACAGAAGTACTAGGCATTAAATTAGATTACTCTGTAGTGGCAGATTTTAACGGATTTATTAAAGCTATTGATGCAGTTGGTGGAGTGCAAATTAACATTACCCCGCAGCTAGCAGTAAGCGAAAGATTGTGGGATGACGTGCACAAAAAGCCATATTTCTTAGATGTGAAAGAGGGGCTACAACAGTTTGACAGCACCCGCGCACTTTTCTTTAGTAGGTCACGTCATACTAGTGGTAGGGGGGATTTTGACCGTGCCGAACGCCAACGTGCTTTAATTGTTGCTTTAAAAGAAAAGATCCAAAGCGCAGGTACATATAGTAACCCGGTTAAAGTAACACAACTAATGAGCGCTTTTGGCGACAACGTACGTACCGACCTTAGTATCAACGAAGTAATGCGTCTGTATGATATCGGTAAAAATATTACTCCAGACAAGGTAGCCAGTATTGGTCTAATAGATAAACCAAATGTTCTGCTAGTTGGCGATAGTATAAATGGCTTAAGCGTGCAGGTGCCTACAGCCGGCGTATTTAATTACACTAATATTCATAGCTTTGTACGCAACAGCCTAAAAGATGCGTTTATTAAAAACGAGAATGCCAGTATAGCAGTATTAAATGGTACCGCCACCGAAGGTCTAGCAAGTCGTAAAGCCACCGAACTTAGAAGCTATGGTTATAATGTTGTAAGTACCGGTAACACACCAAACAAAAACTTTACAAAAACAGTCATAGTAGATATGCGCAGTGGTGCTAAGAAATACACTAAAAATTATTTAGAAAAGCGTTTCGGGGTAACAGCAGTTACGCAGATACCGGATCCTACTATAACTGTGGCTAGTGACGTAGACTTTGTTATAATACTAGGGTCAGATTCGGCAATTACCACAACAACAACGGCGCCTTAAGCCACTAGTAAAGGTTATTAATTGAAAAAACATACCGAACTTGCAGTGCGCGAACATGATGCAGCTTTCGAAGCCTTTGCAGGCGTAGCGCCTAGGGTGCCACGGCGCACACGTGTAGTTCACCGTGTCAACAAAACAATTGAAAAGGTTAAACCAAGGGACGGTTTTTCACAGGTAGTTCATATAGTATTGGTTTCGTTGTTACCAATTGTGGCATATATTTTTGTGCGTATAGATTTTGCGCAGATGGCAGTAGCATTAGTGTTATTAAGTAAGTGGCGCATGTTTAGTGTTAAGACCCGTCACTGGCCTGCTAATATACGTGCCAACGCTGTAGATATGATAGTAGGTGTTAGTGCCGTACTATTTATGGATAAAACAGATAGTATGAGCATACAACTAATCTGGGCGGCACTATATGCATTTTGGCTACTATTCATAAAGCCCAAATCCAACCAGTTATGGGTATCTACGCAAGCAATTATAGGGCAAACTGCTGGGCTGATGGCATTATATGCCGTATACGGCGATGCACAGTCTATTACATTAGTTGCTGCCACCACTCTTATTAGTTATTTTGCAGCCCGTCACTTCTTTAGTTGTTTCGATGACAGTATGGGGCGCACCACAGCCTATGTTTGGGCATACTTTGCCGCAAGCGTGTCTTGGCTATTATCACACTGGCTTATATATTACGGCCTTGTGGCCCAACCAGTTTTGGTACTTAGTGTTGTAGGTTACAGCTTGGCTGGTATGTATTATTTACGTCATACAGATAGGCTTAGCAAGGGCGTACAGCAGCAGTTTGTGGTGGTACTAACTGCCGTCATGGCAATAGTACTTGTGTTTTCTGATTGGGGTGACAAAACTCTGTAACGACATTAATAATAAAGTATTCTCAGTAAAAAATCAGATTAGCATAGTAACGTAGGAATAAGACAAGGGGTAAAAATGGCAGAACAAGACACAACTAAACAGGCAAACACACAAGTTTTAACTAATGCACCTGCCAAAGGTGTAACTAGTGTATCTAAAGTTAAAAAAACTAAGGTGCAAACCTGGTCGGCATTACCAATAATAGCAGCAGTAATAGCCGGCTTTATAGGTGGTTATTTTGCACCCAGTACTCTAAACAATCAAAGTCTTTCCACTCAGCAAGTACAACAACAAGTTATTAGTAGTGAAGGTGATTTAGTGCGTGACATTGTCAAAAATGTTGGGCCGGCAGTTGTATCCATAAATGTTACCGCCGCTAGCACAGGGCAAGACTTCTTTGGCCGAACGCAAAGCTTTGACCAAACAGGTGCGGGAACTGGGGTAATTATTAACACCGACGGTACAATTATTACTAACCGCCACGTGGTACCCGTGGGCACCAAAACTGTAACAGTAACACTATCCGACGGTACCGAACTTGCAGGTGTAGAGGTTTTAGGCCGCACCAACGACAGCGACCCACTAGATGTCGCCTTTTTAAAGATTAAAGACGCCAAGGGTAAAACCCTAACTGCTGCCAAACTTGGCGACAGCAGCAAAGTGCAAGTTGGCGATAAAGTAATTGCTATTGGTAACGCACTTGGTCAGTTCCAAAACACCGTAACCAGCGGTATTATATCTGGCTACGGCCGTAGCATCGAGGCGAGTAGCGAAAGCGGCAATGGCACCGAGACATTGCAGAACTTGTTCCAAACAGACGCTGCTATAAACCCTGGTAACAGCGGCGGCCCATTAGTTAACCTTAGCGGCGAAGTTATAGGTTTAAACACAGCCATAGCTGGCGGCAGCGCGCAGGGGATAGGCTTTGCTATTCCAATTAGTGACTTGCAGGGTTTGGTTACAAGTGTGCTTAAAACTGGCAAACTACAGCGCCCTTACCTTGGCGTGCGCTATGTTAGTATTACAGATGATTACGCCTACCAGTACAATTTACCAGTAAAGCGCGGTGCTTACATTGCTCCGCAAAGCGGCGCGGGTCGATCATCAGTTATTGCAGGTAGCCCGGCAGAAAAAGCCGGCATTAAAGAGAAGGATATTATTACCGAAATTGACGGCATAAAACTAGACGACAAAAACAGTATAATATCTATTTTAGGCAAAAAATCTGTGGGCGACTCAAGCACACTTAAGGTTTTGCGTGATGGCAAGGAACAAACCATAAAAGTCACATTAGAAGCCGCCCCACAACAGTAGCATTGCGTCGCGTAGCAAGCTTTATGTTTGTAGAAGCTGGGTCGCTAGCGCCACGTGCTGGCCAGCGGCCACACGTAGAGCGCACAGCTTTTCAAATATAAACTTGCACTAATCCAATAACTTAGTAACTGTACGGGGTTTTTCTAAACACCTGTACAAGCCCATCAGTATTAACAAGCTGGTAGCTAGCACTTGTTGCCAGCTTTTCTACTTCGCCGTGTTGGGCTATAAGGCTTTCGGCTAGTACAAACCTAATATGCTTGTTGGCAAGCTGGATAAACAGTTCTCGGTAATGGTCTAGCCCATCTTCGCCACTAAAAAGCGCGCTGTATGGTTCGTGCAAAATACTTGGGTCCTGCATGTGTTCTGGTACATACGGCAAATTAGCTAAAATAACATCGTAGCCTTGTTTGTCGCCTGTTAACAGGCTTTGTTTTTTAAAAACAACCGGTACCTTGTAGGTGAGTGCATTTGTAATCGCTACTTTTAAGGCAGAGGCGCTTATATCTGTAGCAGTTACAAATGTATCTGCAAATTCTAGTTTAGCGGTTACTGCCAAACAGCCACTGCCTGTACCAATATCTAGTATGTTATGTAAAAAGCCGTTAATATTGTGGTCACTTTTAAGCTGCTTAAGTAAGTCTATAAAACTTTCCGATTCTGGGCGGGGCACAAGTACGTGTTTGTTTACTGCAAAATCGCGGCCATAAAACTCTTTTTTGCCAATTATATATGCAACTGGCTGGCCCGCAGTGCGCTGCGCTACAAGTTTTTGATATTTTTTGGTTTGGGCACTCGTTAGTACCACGTCGCCGTGTGCTAATAACCATGCCTTGTTTTTACCAACCACAAAGCACAACAATACTTCGGCATCCAAACGAGCAGTGGGCATTTCAACAAGCTGCTTATTTGCACTAACAAGCAACGCCTTAATACCCACCGACTTAGCTCTCGCTGCGCAACAGTTCGGCTTCGTTGTTGGCAAGTTCTTGTATTAAATCGTCTATTTGGCCGGTCATTGCGCCCGGTATATTGCTGCGGCTGTAACCAATACGGTGGTCGGTAATACGGTCTTGCGGGAAGTTATATGTGCGAATTTTTTCGGACCTGTCACCGCTGCCAATTAGCTTTTGACGTTCAGCTGACATTTTAGCTTGCTCGGTTTCTATTTGCTGTTGCAACAAACGGCTACGCAAAACACCCATAGCTTTTAGTTTGTTTTTGGTTTGCGATTTTTCGTCTTGGCAGGTTACTACTAGGCCGGTAGGCAAGTAGGTAATACGCACGGCGCTATCTGTTGTGTTAACGCTTTGTCCGCCGTGGCCACTAGCATGATACACATCAATTCGTAGGTCACCAG
>JAYUWM010000072.1:0-4833 GCA_043753565.1 bacterium | reverse complement strand
CCCAACGCTGCCCAAAAAAACGCCAACCACTGCAGTGCTAAACAGGCTATAACAAGCGGCAAACTGGCAGATTTTATTGCATCTATAGCCGGCGGTATTAAGCCTCGCTGTGTCCAAACCCCCACTATAAGTAATAGTAAGCCGGTGATCTCTATATAAAAGCGAATTGGCCGTTTACTCATCTGTACATATACTAACATCAAATTACTTACATATATGTTGCACTTCATATACGCTCCACAAACTAGAAAGCTATTGGCATAAGGTAGTATTATGTATATATGCGTGAAGCCTATGATTCTACATTTGTTGCAGATCCACAGCTGTTAGTACAGCTAAAAGACACTGCCGGCATACTTATGGAACGCCATGTAGGTAAATCTAATAAGATCCCGTGGGTACCAGAATCTTATGTACCTTATAGTTTTGCAACAGATTATGACCCCCAGCAGCCTTGGAATGTGCACGGCTGGGAACTGCCGCAGTGGCTTAGTGATTCACTGACGGTAAACCTATCTACTGAAGATAACTTGCCCTATTATTACCCAGATCTAGATAAGATGTTCGGTGGCGTACCTGTATGGGATGTGTGGAACAAACGGTGGACCGCAGAGGAGCGCCGTCATTCTATTGTTCTTAGGTCTGGCATAATGGCCCTGCGTCTTGTAGATCCTGCTTTGCTTGAAGCTGAAGCTATGATTCAGGTAAGCACAGGCATAGTGCCCCAATTGGCAACACCACTTGATGGTATGATTTACGTTGCTTTGCAGGAACTTGCAACCTATGTATCACACAACAATACCGCAGATGCACTACAGAGTTTTGCTAATAGTGTCGAGTCTAAAAGCCAATATGATGCACTAAACATGTTTGTTGGCGGCATTAAGCGTACAGGTAGGGACGAAAACCTTCACTATACGTTTTATAAAGATATTTGTGAGGCAGCTTTTAGCAAGCGCCCATTAGAGTTTTTGCAATCGCTAGCGCGCGTTATACGATACTTTGAAATGCCGGGTACAGGCATACCCGACTTCAAAGAAAAGTCTGCACGCATTGCCGAAGCGGGTATATACAGTGCAAAAATTCATGTCGAAAGGGTACTAGAACCTGTTATTTTTAAGCAGTGGCATGTAGATAAGTATACTTCCCCTGCAGCAGAGACCCCCGAATATTCAAGGCAGGTCGAAAAAGCCAGAGATAATGTTATGAAGCAGTACAAAATTATTAAAAGAGTTTCGGCTGTAGCTTAAAAATGCTTCGGCATCCGCACGCGCTTAAACATTAAGCCGTCAAGCAATATATGGCTAAAAATTCCTACAACAACAGCCCCATAGTAGGGTGCGCCCAGCCAGGGGCGCGTGGGTTCTAGCAAATATGGCAACAATAGTATGGGTAATGGCGCTACTACCATAGTCAGGCGTGAATGTGTCCAACCACGGTGTTTGCCAACAATTGGCAGCATGGCCAACAGGCCCAAAAATGCCGCTAGTTTGTAAGATTCTGTGGCTATAAGGTATATGCTTAGGCCAAACATTCCGGTATAAAAGATATCTTGGCCCTTGCTATTTGTGTCTATATCTGGCCACAGCCCAAAAAGTATAGTTAGTATAACCAGCACCGCAGGGAATGCCCAGCCCGGGTTAGTGCCATAAGAACTAAAATCAATATGCGTGTTGATAGCGCCCGTTAAAACGGCGGCGTAGGTAATACCGGCAACTGCGCCGCCAGCAATATGACCTTTATAGTTAGACATAAGCCTTATTGTACTACTATTTTGTTGCGGCGTTTAGGCCGGCTATGTGCCCGGTTGTCCAGCACAGCTGCAGCGAATACCCACCAGATGGCCTTGTTATGTCTAGCAAATCGCCTGTAATAAATAGGTTGCTGATTTTTTGTGACCGCATTGTGCGCATATCTACTTGCTTTAAATCTACACCACCGTCGGCAACTACGGCCTTTTCGAACCCCATTAGTTTTTGTACAGTTATGGGCATGGCTTTAAGCGTATTTACTAAAACTGTGCGCATATCCTTAGATACCTCACTATTTTTAGTATCAAAATTGATTGATTTTTGCAGTTGTAATACGAGTGCTGGGGTCAGTCCCTTGGGGGCAAACATAGTAAGGCTATTTTTAAGTAGTTTTGTGCCGTTTGCGTTAAGCACGCCAATAATTTGTTGGTCTAGTTGTTTTTGGTTTAGGTCAGGGTAGTGATCTATATGGGCAGTAACATCGCCGGCCTGCAGCAAATCGGCTACTTTATAGGCGCTGTTTAATATAAGTGGGCCCGACACGCCAAAGTGTGTGAATAGTATGTCGCCGCGCAGTTTAAAGGCTTTGGTACTATTACTATAAAAAGTAATTGCAACGTCTTGTGCCGTTACGCCAGCAATGTGGCTTACCCATTGTTCATTCAAAGCAAGTGGGGTAATTGTTGGTGTCGGTGCTTTGGTAGTGTGGCCCAGGTTTTTAAGCCAGCCAAAACCATCACCCGTAGACCCAGTTTGCGGCCGCGATGTACCACCCGTTGCTAGTATGTAGTTATTAGCGGTGTAGGTTGCACTGCCACATACTACAGATGTAATTTTACCGTCGCTGCAATTAATAGCAGTAACTTCTGTGTTAAGGGCAAGTTCTACACCCAGCCTATGCAGGCGGTTTTGCAGTACATGCACAACATCCACCGCTTTTTCGCTAACGGGGAAGGCCCTTTTGCGGTCTTCTATTTTAATAGGCAACTTAATGTCTTCAAAAAATTCAATTGTATGCGCAACACCAAATGATGTAAAGGCCGAATATAAGAACTTTTCGGCTGCGCCATAGTTTTTTAATAGTACCCGTATGTCGTCTTCTGCATTGGTTATGTTGCATCTACCGCCACCTGTAATTCGTAGTTTTTCACCCAGGCGCTTGTTCTTTTCTACTATTAAAACACTAGCACCTTGCTGCCGTGCGCTTATAGCCGCCGTCATACCACTGGCACCGCCGCCAATAACTATTACTTCGTAATGTTTATTTTGATCATTCACACTTCATATTATACAACATTTTTAGTAAGTTCACTATGTTGGGCTATGCGCATCAGGCAATAGAATTTTACTAATATTCAAAAGTAGCAAAAATAGGACGATGATCAGATACATTAGTTTTTAGAATCTTAAATTCTTTTAGTTTAAAATCACTGTTTTTAGTCCAGTATAATTGATCTAGATTTGCTCTTAAGGGTGTAAAACTGTGTGCATTATGATGCCATGTGGGCGTTCTCATAGATCCAGTTCTAAAATTCATGGTATTGCTCACCTTGTTTTTAAATGCATTGGGCATAAATTTCGGCTCATTAAAGTCGCCGCCTAATATTGTATTTTTTGAAAATTCTTCTGAACGTATTAGTTTTTCAAGGTTAGAAGTGCCTTCGTAATGATCACTTAAAGTATGTTTACGTAGGTGTACAGGGTGGGTAACTATAATGTTTAGCTTGCGAGTACCCGAGATAATTACACTAGCTGCAATAGATTTTATCTCGAAACCTTCGTAGCCTCGTTTTTCTGCGGGAGCATCTTTACTAATCGAAACGTTTTTTACGTTATCAAACGCAACACGGGAATACAAAGCTGAGCCGATTGTCCAATTGTCTGTGAAAGGTGATGCTGGCGCAAAATGGCTGTAGGTATATCCACATTTAGTATTTAGAAAATCGGATATGAAGGGTGTATTTGCATGTGAAGATTGTAAAACTTCATTTAAACCTATGAAGTCCGGCTTAAATATATTGGCTAGACGTTCTAACTCGTTAAATAATCTGGTTGAACCCTCGGCGCCATTAATTTGATTATTTAACCATATGTTCCAGAACATAATTGAAAAGCTCATATCTATATAATACTAGAATACTAGTAATTACGAAGTGCTAAGCAAACCATTACGGGCGGTTAGCAATCACAGTCCGCAACATTGTGCCGTTCGAATCCCATCCAGTAACTTATTATAACTACCATCTAAAGCCAATGCCTACACTGCCCCTATCCTTAGTGGTACACTTCGCAACTATATTAAATATAATGTAAAATACTACTAAACAATGAAAACAATTATTGACGGACACACATTCGTTTCAGCTTCTTTAAATAAAAAGGGTTTAGTCTGTTATGTCGTAGGGTATGGAGGTAGCAAGAATAGCTATACGTCCGCCGTAAATCAATTACAAAGCTTAGGTTACGACATACGTATATATGAATACACAAAAACAGTTTTTACATTAGGTAATCCAAAAATACTTCTTGATATTATCGATACAATAACTAACGAAATTGAAACACTTTCTAATGATTATGATGAAGTAGTATGTATGGGCGTTAGTTTGGGTTCATTTATAGCTTTTAATGTACAGAAGCGCATTAGTAAAGCGTTTTACGGCGTATACGCCGATGCAGGAATTTCTGTCGCACATGCTATTTATAGTGCACGTGTTTTTCGTAAAGTTGCACTTTCATTTAGTGCAAAAGGTTATTCTGAAGATACTTTATCTAAAGAGTGGGATCTTATAGATATTAAACCTAATGACCCCTATAAACTCGCTGCAGACAAATCACTTACCATTTTTAATGGATCATCTGACAGGGTTGTGAATGCAAAAGTGGCAAAGATTAATATGGAAGTATGGAAATCAGAAGGTACAAGAGTTAACTTCATATTAAAGTCGGGATATGCGCACTTTACTACTGGCGTATGGTTTATTAGAAATACTGACAAAGCTTTAAAAATCGCTGAGGAATTTCATAAAGCCAGCACACGATTAGACTCTAAAATGTAGACATTCACAATGCTTGTGCTTAG
>JAYUWM010000071.1:0-4923 GCA_043753565.1 bacterium | reverse complement strand
GTATAAAGATATCTTAAAATTGCCGCAGCGGAGTGCCGAATTTAAGGTAGCAAAGCCCGAGATACTTGAAACTGGTATTAAAGTTATCGACTTCTTTACGCCGTTTGTTAAGGGCCGCAAAATGGGCATTATTGGCGGTGCTGGTGTTGGTAAAACCGTACTTACTATGGAGCTTATCAATAATATAGCTAAAAGTGGTCACGGACTTTCATTTTTCGCCGGTATTGGCGAACGTATCCGCGAGGGCCACGAACTGTTTGAGACCCTAAAAGAAAACGACCTACTTAAAAATACCTGTATGTTTTTTGGGCAAATGAACGAAAATCCAGTACAGCGTAGTTTAATTGGTATATCTGCCACAGCCTTAGCCGAATATTTTAGGGACGAACAAAAAAAGGACATTCTGTTTTTTGCTGATAACATGTACCGTTTTGTACAGGCCCGTAACGAACTTAGTACAATATTAGACCAAGTACCAAACGAGGGTGGTTACGAACCAACCATATTTAGTGATATTAAAGTATTACAAGACCGTCTTAGCAGTAATGAAAACGGATCTATTACTAGCGTACAGACCATTTATGTGCCTGCCGACGACCTTAGTGACCCGGCTGTGCAGCTTATTCAGCACGAGCTTGACGGCATTATTGTGCTAAGTCGTAAAGTTGCCGAACAAGGCATGCGCCCAGCTGTTGACCTTAACCAAACCGTTTCAAGCCTGCTAACCCCAGCCATCGTAGGAGACAGACACTACTTGCTAAGCGTGCGCGTGCAGGCTCTGCTTAACAAATACGAATCCCTAAAAAGTATTATTGCCATTATTGGCGAAAACGAACTTAGTGCTGCTGACCGTGCCGATTATGGTAAGGCAAAAAAACTTATTGCTAACTTTACCCAAAATATGAATGTTATGGAGAAAATGAACGGCATTAAGGGCGACATGTTTACGCGTGAACAGACCCTGCAGTCTATTGAAGAAATAGTGGTCTAGTATGGATGATTTAGCTGCAAAAGATGCTAATGAGGTTACTAGCGAACAGACGCCGTTGGATGGCGCACCAGCTGGTCAAACAGACCCGTCCGTTATACGCACAGATATGCATATTAAGGTATATTCACCGTTCCACATATATTATGACGATAAGGCTAAAAGTATATCAGCCGTAAACGATACAGGCCCATTTGATATTTTGCCAGGACACCGTAACTTTATGACCCTTGTTAGTGCTTGCGAACTTATAATTTGTACCCCTGCAGGTCAAGAAGAAAAGATAAAGATATCACGCGCCGTAATGCATGTTAAAGCCGATGAGGTGCGTGTCTTCCTCGACGTTTAGTCTAACCTCTTTATTTTGCACATCTTGTGCGTAAATCTGCGACAAAAAGTTTTACCGTACCAGTCGTACGGCTCAACTTTTGTGCTCGATTTTCATCACAAGCTGCATTAAAATGCAGAGGTTAGACTTACTTGAAGATGTTGGAACGATGAGAAACCCTGTAAGGGTGTCTCATATTACTCTAGTGCTAGGAAGCTGAAGCTGAATGACCCGCCGGGGTTTGTGCCAGATATTGCAATACTAAAACCAGTAGAACTTCGGTTTGTGATGTACGGCGTAAAGTTGCAGCCAGATGGACAAACAGGTGTAATAACGACATGTGGGTTAGATGTAAACTTAACCGCAAAAGTAATATTAGCCATAATACCAGCGCCTGCACCACCACCATTGTTAACTGTAACGGTTCCGGCAGTGTCGCTACCATTTATACTTACAGTACCACCACTACCAATTGATCCACCACTGCTAACGCCCGGTGTTGCTCCGCCGCTATCAATATGGCGGTTTAGCTGTAAATCTTGGTTTAGTACAAGTTTATCAGTGCTAATAACAGGGGCAGATAGTGTGCCACTGAATGACCCACTAGATGCAACTGATAAACCTTTTTGTATAGTAAGCTGTCCCTGAATGTTGGCGTTTCCAGATATAGACAGGCTGTTTAGCTGTACTTGGTCAAACTGGCTAGTGCCGGACACAGTTATTCCCGGTAAGCTTAGTGCGCCGCCCACTTTAATTGCACCAGCTACATCTAAGCTGTCACGAATAAGTACCTTGCCTGTAAAAACAGCATTCGATTCAATACTAAGAAGTTGTTTAGGGTCGCCTACTTTGGCGTCGTTACCCTGAAGACTTTTTAAGGCATCCGCAGTTAGTTTTTGGGTTGCAGTTTGATCTTTTTTTGCTTGGTTTTTGCTGCTTTGTATTGCTATCACAAAAACAATACCAGATATTAATAGTATAAAAATAAATAATAGTAGATAAATGTTAACTTTGTTTACTAGTGACCTTATGTAGGTCTGAAAATCGAACTTTTTATTACTTGGCGGTAAAGCAGGTTGATTGCCACTTGTAGCAGGTGCTGCACCAGGCTGTATAATTGTGTCAGGCGATTCCAGCGAATCCATACTCTCTAAAGACTCGTTTGATTTATTTTCATCCATTTATCAGTTTTTCCTCTTATGGTTAAGTATATGATAATAATACATATAATGCCACCAAAATTTTATGCTTGGCGTGCCTTATAATAAGTTTATAGTTTATATGCCGTCTACACTTAAATATCATTGTAATAACAGTGGTCATTTGCAATAATACTTATGTTATGGCAAACTGAGCGTGGAAGAGTGTAATTAAAAAACGTTTACATAATTATGTATAGATACAAATACAACACCAGCTATCATCATAAAAGTCGGCGAGCAAGACGTTCGACAGTTTTGGCAGCCGCTCTTATCGTAGTTACGTTAGGCGGCGCTATATATATTGCTATCGACACATATATACAATCTACCAAAAAACAAGCAGCCACATCACAGCCAACTTTTTCTAGCGTCCAAGGGGCGTCTGTTAATCTGTTCCGTACAGAATATTTTCAGTTCCAGGCAGATGATAACTGGAAAGAAATTCCTACAGAAACTACAAAGGGCCACTATGTTTACCGCAGTTATAAAGGCCCACTTGTCGAACACGACATAGTTATAGATGTTAATAGCAATAAAGAAGAAGCATTATCCAATGTGCGTACCAATCATGTTATGCCTGTCGAAATAGATAGTACAGGTAAGTTTAATATTGTAAGTGGTGCCGGTGAACATTGCCGTGTACCGCTACCAAAAAATACTCCTAATTTGCCGCTAATTGTGACCCAAAAACAAGTTACCTTTGCATGCTCACCTGATTCAGTATTGTACGAAGTTAAGCTAGGTGTAGTTGGTGGCAATACTAAAATGCAAATGCCTAGGCCTGACGGTAGCCGTGCTACGTATAATATAACTTACCGAAATCTAAAGTTTACGTCTGACGACATTGCATTACGCGGCATAGCAGAAACATTCCAAACACGCTAGACAGCCGGCCTAACGCTTATGCTATAGTATTACCTAGTGAAGCGCATATTTATGAGTTTAGTGTTGGTTTTTATGTCATATCCTTTGTCGGTTATGGCTCAAACATATAACTCTACAAGTTACCAAATCAATGAGGCAACATTTAATAGCGGTGGCGGTATAGATTCTAATTCGGCAAGTTATAATGCTCGTGGTTCAGCAGGTGATTTAGGTAACGGCGAAGCAACAAGTGCAAGCTATGCCGCTTTTGGCGGATCTATTACACCAGATCAAGAATACCTAGAGATGAATGTTACTGGGGGTACTGTAGATCTAGGTATAATCTCAACAACTTCGACAGGAATCGGCTCTTCTACATTTTATGTTCGTGCATATATTAACGGTAGTTATGTAGTAAAGACCCTCAGTACACCACTTGCAAATGGTAGCTATGTTTGGGCGGGTATGTCTACTGCAATACCACCAACACAAGGCACAGAACAGTTCGGCATTAACCTTGTAGCAAATACTACGCCAACAAACCCTTCATTCCCAGCGGGTGCAGGTGCTAACCCGGTACTGGTACCTAGTGGAACATTTGCAAATGGTCAGGCAGCGACTGGCTATAATACCGCAGGGTCATACAAATATATTGCAGGCGATACCATTGCTACCAGCGGCAGCGGCCGTGCCTGGGGCCAAACAAACTACACTGTTACATACGTCGCAAACTCAAGCCCCTTAACACCAGGTGGCCAGTTTACTGTAGATCACGACATGGTAGTGGTGGCAACCTACTAAAGCACAGTTTTGAACAGTTGTGGATAAAGCTTATGTTATATACACTTTGCCAAAAAGCAAAAGCATGTTACTTTGTTAGTGGCAATTAACCTAAAACAAAAACTACAATACTAAATAAAAGGAGAAAACATGCTTAAAACTAGTATGTTGCGTGCTCAAAAGAGCTCGCACAAATTACTTGTTGTACTGCAGTCTGCAGTTTTAGTTGGTGCCAGTCTGACTCCGCTAGTGCTTATGTCAAGCGCGAGCGCAGCACCACAACTTCAAAATCGTAATGCAGCAATTACAACAGCGCGTCCCGGTCAAGCTATGGATATATCATTTACGTTTCGTATTCCTACAACACCAGCACAGCCTGTACAAGCTATTGTTGTTGAATATTGTGATGCACCACTTGGCGCATGTACAATCGTAAATACGCCAACTATACCTGCAGCAAGTACACTGTCTCAGAGTGGTTGGGCACCAGCGACAGCGTTTGGTACATATACTAGACGCAATAGTACTTCAACACCTGCAAGTACTGACACAGAAGTAATTGTGACACGTACTGCAGCCGGTAACGTTACTTCTGTGTCACCTACAGATTTAACAATTGGATTTACAGGCCTTACTAATAATGCATCGCCAAATAGATCTTTTTACCCACGCATTCGTGCATATAGCGATGTCGCTGCAACGACCCTAGTATGGGAAGGCGCAGTCGCACAAAGCACAAGCCAGACACTAACCGTAAATGC
>JAYUWM010000070.1:0-4928 GCA_043753565.1 bacterium | reverse complement strand
CGAAAATACATACGCCATATCGTTTTTTTGATCAGCATCCTGCAGACTTGAGCCAAGATACGGGGGGTTACTTATCAGATAAATTTCATCCCAGTATTTTTGGCCTAATTCGAGTTTTGGCTGTTCATCATCAAATTCAATTAAAGAACTTTGTTCGTTGGCTGAATGCATATCAATAGAGTGTTCGACATTTGGGCAAACTTGCTGCCAGTCTATCCGAGTTGAGTTTCCATGGTGTATGTTTGCTTTGTCTTTAAGTGGGATTAGTTTTATCTCCTTGCCAAACTGTTTTTCAAACTCAATGTTCATTTGGTGCTTCGCTAGATACAATGAAAGAACAGCTACTTCACACGCAAAATCATCAATCTCGATCCCATAAAAATTATCTAAATCTATACGAGTTGATAGCCTGCCAGCAAGTGCAGCTTTCTTGAAGTCGTCTTCGTAAAGCCTTTCGATAATCGCATGTTCTAGCTTGCGTAATTCTTTGTATGCAATAATCAAAAAGTTGCCCGAGCCACAGGCTGGATCGAATACTTTTATCTTAGATATTCGATTGTGTAGCTTCGATAGTTTTGCGGGATTGTCGTAATATTTGTCAAATTCTTCACGTAGTTCATCAAGGAATAGAGGCTCAATTGTTTTCATGATATTAGGAACACTCGTGTAGTGCTGGCCATGAGTAGCGCGATGTTCTTCGTCAACGATACTCTGGAACATTGAACCAAAGATATCGGGGTTAATCTCAGCCCAGTTAAGAGAGCCACAATCAAGAATGTATTTCCTTGCTTGGGCGTTAAATTTAGGAATAGCAATATTGCGTGTTGTATCAAACAGTGTCCCGTTCACGTAGGGGAAGTTTGAAAAAGGACTTGTGAATCCGGATTTATCTTCACTGTCTAACGCATTGAATAAAACACTTAGGAATTCATCCAAATCGCTACCATCTGTCTTTGTGTAGTCCTTTATCGCACCAGTGAATATGCTCTGATTTTCTTTACTGAAAACTTTAGTGTCTTCTGCAAAGAAACAGAAGAGTAAGCGGGTAAAGAACACATTTAGATCGTGCCTGAATGTACTTCCTTTTTCGGCCAATTTATCACGATTGATTTTCTCTATTTCGTAATAGAGTTCTTTCATTTTGTCAGAAGCACGACGGTCGGCTACTGCTTCAGTCTTCTCATCTGTTACTTCGTCGCCTGTCCAGCCATAGAAGAAATCTACATTTCGATCAATATCTTCCCAAGATATTTCTAAAGTAGTTCCTTTTTTTGTATCTTTGGCTGCAAAAGTCTTAAAGTCGGTTGCAATAAGAAAACGAGGGTTGTACCTAGTAGTCAAAGGGTCTTGTTCGAGCTTTTCTATCTCCGCAGGTAGACTCTCTACCGCACCAACGTTCTTGAGATAAACAACACCCCTTTGTAGTACAGTGGTTTCTTTATCTTCTGCTAAATTGATAATCCCGTTGCGTAGTTTTGTTATGGAAGACGCAGAACGACCATAGGCAGCCATTAACTCGTAAAGAACATCTACTGAGTATTCTTGCCTGTTTGCAATTTCTGATATATTACGTTGTACATCAGCAAAACTTAATCTCACGTTTGGATCCTAATATCATAGACAGTCATAATAGACAGTATTATAGACTCTTATCATCTGTAAGCGAAACTTGTATGTCAGATGTCAATAATAGTCGGCACATGAACTGAAAAAAAACAGCAACACCAACCGATAAAAGTTTTTTTACTTATGCCGTGCTCATTCGGTGTTAAAAAAGCACAACCTCGGGAGGAGGGCTATCGTGAACACATCATTACTAACTAACACCGATCTAGTGAACATACCTAAGCTGTATGAGACTGAGGACAAGCTTGAACACAAAAAACACCCCTTTTTACAGGAGTGAATTAGTTGTTTGCACTTGCTAACAACTCAGCTACATCGTTTGGTGACCCCAACGAGAATCGAACTCGTGTTACCAGATTGAGAATCTGATGTCCTAACCGTTAGACGATGGGGCCGGTTTGTGGTGTCATGTAAATTTATGTTAGACTTGCATATTTTAACAGATGTGGGCGCTAATATAAAGTAGTGCCCAGGTGTACAACTACGCCCAATGCTTGCATAATGAATATATGACAATGAACTTTGACCCAAATAATCGACCCACAGGGCAGCAGCCGGATATACATAGGGAGCTGCCAGATTTAGACGAGCCAAAAAAAGACAAGAAAGATAAAAAAACACTAAAAACAATTACTATTGCCTTGGGCGTACTATTACTTGTTGGCGCACTAGTGTTTGGGGCGTACACGCTGTTTTTTAAAAAAGACAGCCAACAGTCAACCGCCCCCCCTACGACCCAGCCTGCTATAGAAGCACCTCCTGCCGCCAAAGACGTACCTGATGCAACAACCGCAAAGCTGTACGAAAACGGCCCAATGGGGCTAAAACTTACCTACCCTGATACCTGGGTGGTAACCCCAACTGCCGACCGTGGTGTACGGGTTGAATCGCCTACTTTTACCTATGCTAGCCTTGAAAAAGGCGACGTTAGCGGCCAGTTTAGGATATATATACGCAAAGGCGCTAGGCCTGCCGACGGTAAAATTATTGGACGGGGCGTAGCAATACAACCGTCAGAAAAACTAGTATATACAAACCCCGCACTAGATCAACGCATAGATACATTGCTTACTTTGTTTGGGTTAGATACAAAAGATAACTTTGGTTTCTTTATGATAGCTGGCAACTTCCAGCTAAACGTGGGCGATACACTTGGCCCCGATTACGGCAAAGAAGCCGACGCTTATATAGTAAGCGGCGGCTATAGTAGCGCTGAGTTAATTGACGACATGGCAACCAATACAGTGGCTATTAGCACCCTGCCAACAAGTAACGCCTACAAGCAGGCTGTAGATATACTTAAAACTCTGCAACTGCGTTAATCAGGCTAACCTGGTGCTAAGCAGTGTCCATTCGCCTTTGTTTTGTTGGTGCCCTATGCGGTAGGTTGACTGCCCGTCGCTCATGGTAAAGATTTCTAGTAGATCCTGGCCTTTTTGCACCACGCAGCGCAAGCCTTCTTCTATAAAGTTAATCTGCTTGCCCTCAGCTGTTTCGATACGGCGCGGAAAGCTCTTTTGGGTGTTGCCTTTTGCAAAATAAAAACTGGTTACGGCTATCTGTTGGTACATATACTTGGTCCTCAAATTTTAAGTAGTATTTAATAGACAACTATTTGTATTAGTTGGAACGGGTTTGTTTGAGGAGTAGCCAGGTAAAGATTGCAACCGTTCTGCTGCTAACTTGTAAGCCCGGATACGTATATGTATAGATTGGTATCTACAAAAGTGCTTTTAAGGACCAATGGTCCAGATTAAAGCTTGGGTGGCGAAGAGTGGGGTTACCCACCAGTGCCCTCATAGCTAATACTTAGTATATACCCGCACCTAGTGGCGTGCCAAGGCGCATTTTGTTGTAATTTAGCTTGCTAATTTACAGGCTAAAAAAACTTTTTACAGACCTAGCTGTTGCAAATATGTAACGAGTTCGCGGGGGGTAATTTCGGCTTTAATTAGGTAGCCGTCGGCCATTTTTTCTATTTTTTCGCGGGTGGATTCTTCTTGATCGAGGTTTGTGGTAATTATAATTTTGGCTTTAAGCGTAGTAGGCCTGGCTGGGTCTTTTAGCCGGCGCAAAATCTCTACCCCGCTCATACTAGGCAACATAATATCTAGCAAAATAATGTCGTATTTATTGGTCTCGCTCTCGGCCAAGGCGGCTTCGCCGTCGGCAACAACCAGTACATCGTAGCCAGCATGTGTCAGGGCGCGTGTGTATAGCTCACCTATAAAGTTTTCGTCTTCTATACAAAGTAAGTTTGGTTTGGTTGGTTGCATATATTATCTTCGGTACATCGAGTGGTTTTTAATCCAGCCGTGTGCTCCTCTCATGATACCATCTGGCCCAGCTGCACTGCCGTGTTTTTCTTCGCTGTATGGCTCTAGGGTAAAGCTAAATGTACTGCCGGCGCCTTCTTTGGTGCGTACCCAAATATTACCGCCCAGTGCGGTTACAATGGCCTTACAAAGGTAAAGCCCTAGGCCAGTACCGCCAATTTGTACTTTGCTGCGGTGGCTACGGTAAAACTTATCAAATAGCTTTGGCACTACACTATCTGGTATACCTAGGCCAAAGTCTTGCACGTCAACCTGCACCATGTCAGATTCTAGGTGGGCAGAAATTATTATTTTGTCGCTGGTGCCGCTATATTTAATGGCGTTATCTACTAGGTTATTAATAACTTCGTGCAGACTAATGCGGTCAACGGCAACAAAGGGTACATCAGCGGCAATTGTTAGTTCTATATGTTTACCATGCACGTTGGCCCGCATTTCTAGGTCGGCCACGGCGCTGGTCATGATTTCTTTCAGGTTGTGACGCTGCAATGTTAATACAAGGGCGTTTTCTTCTACCCGGGCTACGTTTAGGATGTTGCTTACAAAAGCGGTTAACTGCTGGGCGCTGGCGTTCATTTTATGCATAAAATCTTTAAGCTCTGGGCTTAGGGTTGGGCCTAACTCGTCTTCAAATACTTCAATGTAGCCGCGCATAACTGTTAGTGGTGTGCGCAGTTCGTGTACTGCCATGGCAACAAAACTAATTTCTTGGTCATCTTTTGCGTAGGTATCGGTGTGGTCAAATAGCACAATTACAGATTCTACCGTGTCGCTGGCTTTGCTGTAGCTTGCCGCCATATCAAACTGTTTGGTTGGGTTGCCGTCGGCATCAATTAAGCGTACACGGTCCCATGACATGCCAGATTTTAGTACATTCTTGCGGGATTTATCAATCCATACTTCATAGGTGATATCGTTGGGGAAACTTAAATTTAAAACATCATTAATGTTTTTGCCAGTTACCTG
>JAYUWM010000069.1:0-15014 GCA_043753565.1 bacterium | reverse complement strand
GCGTATAGTGTGGCGACTACATTTGGTATATTGGCCACAGTTTTTAGCTTTACTATTATTATAGTGGGCACAATTATTTACCGCCAAAGCCACCTTGTTATTACAGACAAAAACATCACCCAAGTTATACAAAGCGGTTTATTTAAACGCAAAGTATCCCAGCTAACAATGGCAAATGTAGAAGATGTGACAAGTGAACAAAACGGCATATTCTCATCTATATTTGATTTTGGCGTTTTAAAAATAGAGACAGCCGGCGAGCAGGCCAATTTCCATTTTAATTACTGCCCTAAACCTAGTTACTATGCAAAAATTATTTTAGAAGCACGCGAAACCTATATATCTCAAGATTATCCGTACGCTAGCGCCGCACACGGTAAATAAAAAAAGACTAAAAAATCTATTCGCTAAATGGGTTACTACGATTAGGCGCAAGCTGTGAGTTAACAGTTATATCAGTATCTGCTAGTGCGTCTTGTAATTTGTTTACTAGTTTTGTGTCAACATTACTAATAACCATACTGCCTGTTACTTCCACGTAATGTGATTCGCTGCGGGTTGGGTTAAGATAAGCACGCGAACGTAGTAGCGAAAACCCAATAGCTACCCCTGCAATAACAAACAGTATAAAAACGCCGTGGCCAGCCAGCCTGGACTGCACACTATTTAAAGTGTGCTTAAACTGATCTTTTAGTGATACTTTTGGCTTTTTAGCTGCTTTATTCTTCTTCATAGTTTTTTAAGGTTGCACGAAGGTCTTTAATGATAATGAAAGGCTAGTTATGTTACCAGCGCGTGATTTATCTGGGCTAATTTGAACTTGGTCTGCTTGTATAATACGCTTATTCTTTTCGATCTCGGCAAAAAGTTTTAACATTGTAGTGTAGCTAATATCTTTGATTTGTATGCTAAACGGATACACAAAAACGCCCTGTATGTCTTTTGACGCTGATGTGCCCGACAGCGATGTAGGCGCGCCAGTGCCACTAAATGAAATGGTAGTAATTTGGCCTGCAGGTATACCAGCCTCTTTGGTGGCGGTGTATATAATGTCGGCTATCAAGTTTTCTTGCTTTTTTTGCTGAGGTAAAAGGGAATTAATGATTTCGTTTAGCTTAGTCACATCTTGTACGCTATTTTTTGATTTATTTAGCCTATCTATTTTGTCTGTTTGGGCATCGCGCTCGGCTATAAGGTTAGAAACATTAAGCGACTTTGTTTTTAGCTGTTTGTCGGCCCACAAAAAACCGCCAATAGATACAAATACAGCTATAAACAAACATGCAATTAGTACTTTGTAAAATCTTTGAGCACTCATTATTTTGGAACCCCCGCCGCTTTAGCTGCTGCGCTTCCTTTAAAGCTTGCAACCAATGTAGCACCATAACTATAGATCTTTTGGCCAGGTTTGCTGGTGCCACTACCCTTAGAAATAATTGCCCCAATGTCTACAGCGTCGAACAAGTCTGACTTGATAAGGTTTTGTGCAAATATTCCGGCTAGGTTAGGATCTTCTAGGTCGATATCTAGTTGTAGTGGGCTAGCTTTGCCGCCAGTAAGCGTTAGGGCGTTTAGCACAACGCCGTTTGGTAGCAGTGCACCAATTTGTGGTACCAAAAGTGAAAATTTAACTTCGCCGGAGTATAGTTTGTCGATTGTTTTTAGTTGAGTAGAAATCTTTTCTACCTGCTGCTGAGAAGATTCAAGCGCTTTTACTTCAGCATCTCGTTGTGACATTTCGTTTTTTAGCCTATTTTCGTCGCCATTTACGTAGCGCATATTAGAAAGCGATACAGACGTGGTTATGAAACCAATTATTAGTATGCTAATACTGTAGCCAATAAGCCGGCGGTTTTTGCGGCCGTATGAACGTTCTTTTTTAGTGTCGTGGGGTAATAGGTTAATCATACTGATAGATCCCCAATAGTAACTAGCCCTAGGCCACCTGCAGTGGTGTACAGCGTTGTTTCAAGCTCGTGCGGCGGCTGTAACTTGCCAAACGACAAATTGTTCCACGGCGCACAAAGGCGTGCGGCTATGCGAGATTTATCTGTAATATAACTACTTAGGCCTGGCAAGTTAGCGCCGCCGCCTAAAACAATAATTTGGCCAATGGCTTTTTTACCCTCGTTACGTTCGCTAAAGTAGCGTATTACCTTGCGGATCTCATTAGTTAACTTGCTAAGTTCGGGCTCTACGGCCTCTAGTATTGCAGCCTGCTTTTTAGATACTTCTATACCGTACCTAGTTTTAATACTGTGGGCTTGTTGTTCTGTTACGCCAAGCTTTTTACCAATTAGTTGGGTAATCGCGTCGCCGCTACAATCTACAGTACTGGTTACTCTAATTGTAGTACCATCGTAAATACTAAGGTCACAAGCTGTGGATCCAAAATCTACAATAAGAGTAGTAACATCGTGAGCCTCGGCATGAGTAACCATACGTGTAACAGCGCTAATGTTAGATTCAACTAACGCTACTTCTAGCCCTAGTGCAACAAACACACCCATGTATGAATCTACAATTGCCTTTGGGCAGGCTGCCAGGTGTACTTCTTGAGTCCCGTCTTCAAGCGTGGTCATTACCTCATAGTCGTAGTAGAGTTCGTCAAAGGGCAAAGGTATAGATTGGCTAGTTTCTAGTTCGATTGCTTTGGCTAAGTCATCGCCGTCTAGCTTAGGCAAAGTAAGTATGCGGTTAAAACTAAAAGCATTAGGCAGGCTAACTGCAACATTGTTAGTGGTTATTTTGCCAATAAGTTGCTTATCTATAAGTGTATAAGCTGCTTTAATTATAGACTCAGGGTCGGTTACTACGCCGCGCTTAATACAGTCTGGGTCAAAAGATATTGTGCCATAACCATCAACAAAAATACCTTTTTTTTGTTGATCAAGTTGCATAATTTTAATAGAGGTACGACCTATGTCAAACCCGAACACCGGCTTATCTTTGTAAAATAGTTTATTTCCCACCGGCATATATACTTATTTTGTTTAAAATCCTTATGCTTATTGTAGCATGCATTTTAGTTAAAAACTCGCAAGTAGCCCCGTTTTACCCAGGTTTTCGTTAAGTTACTACTGCCGGGTACCGAAGTCGTAAAGTTAATGACAGCATTGCTGCCTAGTTCTATGCTTTGGCCCGCAACTGCACCTATCGATCCATTGTTAGCAATTCTAACCTTAGACCACCTAGCATAAAGAATAGTACCAGGGGCACTGCTGTTATTACTTAGATCAAGTGTAAGAAGGGTTTGGGACGCCGCCAGCTCAGTACCAGTAACGTTAGTGCTATCTGGAGAGCAACTAGCACCACACCAATATGTGATAATATAGGCGCCCGTACCAGTAGTGTTCTGTTGGATAGAATTATTATTACCAAATACAATACCGTTCTGGCCATCAATCATGATTGTAGGCCTTGTTGTGCCCAGTGAATTGTCAATAATAAATTTAGTATTATTGCCTAATGTTACATTCCCGGTAATCCAGACGTTGCCCGTAATAGTTACAACACAGTTGTTGCCTAAGCTGATGTCCCCAGTTATTTTTAAGTTAGCAGGCCATGTCTTGGTATCGTTAATGCCACAAGAAACAACCGAACTTGACGGCGCTTCTGTGGTAGTTACAGCTGCTTTTTGAGCTGCCCGGTCATAATCAGGTAGGATATAGGGGGCAACAATTTGCCCAGTTATTAAACCAGGGTTTAGCATATTTGTGCTGGTAATTTGGTTGGTAGCCTGTACGTTTGCATATATTTTACCGGTTACGCTGATGGGTTCGCCATTTTCGTTAGTTCCGCAAACTTTTGGGTATGCTGCCGTTGCAGGGCTAGGACAGTTTGTATGTGCCACCCTAACATTTACAACCTGAGCAGGGTTATTAATATGGTCGGTTGTCGATAGGCCTATCTGGGCATTGTTGTTAACAGATATAGTGCCATTCACAACCACATCGCCGCCAGTTATACGAGAATTATTATTAAGTACCAGCCCGCCAACACCGCTAACAACAGACGTGATCCCTACACCAGACGTAACAGCTTGAACATCAAGTTCGTATATACGCGTAACCTTTGCTGTTGCAGAATTAGCGGGGGCATATACGCGGCCTACAGTACGGATAGTTTTTCTATCTACGGTTGATCCAGGCCCTACTGTAGTTTCATATGTATACTTCATTTTGCTGTCGGAATATGAAGTTACCTCGGGAGCCCCAGCCCACGCTTCGTTGGCGTTAAGAGCTTGTATACCTACATCTAGCCCAGAATCTGCGGCAAACTGTGCATTAACACGGTAAACTTCATTACTAGCATTTTGATTATTAGCAACTGTCAGGCTTAAAACTGCAATTGCTACCATTACGATTGAAAAAACAGTTATTAGTATAGTGGCTACAATAAAACCATTTGGATCTTTTTTCATTAATAATTCCTTAGTGTTGTACGAATAGTGTTATTAAATTGAATAAGACTTCCGTAAGATTTTTTTTGCAAGTTTACGGTAATTGATATTGATCTTGCCAAAGTCGCATCAGAGGTAGGGCTATTATTAATATCGTAAAATACAAAAGATAAGTTAGTGAGGTTTGTAGTTATCTCTGTGTCTTTTGGGCAAGTGGGCGTTGCTGTCGGGCAGGTTGTTTTAGCCACGTTACCAACTGCTTGCGTATTTTGGAGTACTCTTTTATAAAAAGAGCTTCCCGACCTAAAATAGATTGATTCGTTTTCGTAAGGGAAGCCGTCAGAACTATCATAGATTATATCGCGGTTACTATTGAGCGCCGGCGAAGCAATTATCAAAATATCACTAGGGTCATTAGTAACCCAGCCACCCGTAGGTGCATTGGCATCGGCTAATATATTAGTAGACCTTATTGCATCTGCAAATCTAGATTCTTCTACCATTTTGCGCAGTACAGTCTGCGATTCTAAAGCTAGTTCGGCTGATGCTTGTGTCTTTAGTATATCTGCATAGTAGTAAACTGTTATGGTCATCATTACCATAATAAGTATTGTTGAAATAGAAATTGAAATTAGTAATTCAATTATTGTGAATCCGGTTTGTTTTTTAGATTTACTCATAATTTATTGGCCCACACCCAGCTCGCCGATGACTGAGCTATAATTAAGTGTTTTAGTACGGCCTCTACTTTCAATGGTAATACTAAGCGCTATATTTTTTTGACCTGCTACAGGGGTTGAAACAATTAAAGATCCGGTCCTTAGACTACCTAGCGAAACAGGTAGCGAACTCGTAAGCGACACTGTACCATTAGATATACTGTTAAAGCCTATACTTCTTAGTTCTTCTATCTTGTTTTCAGCGTAAATATTAGCAATTGCTAAATCTTTAGTATTTTCGTTCAAAATAGATATAGTATTTAGCGCCACTACTATTGTTGGAAGTATTATGCCAAGTAGAGCTATACCTAATAGCATCTCGACAATAGTGAAACCATGTATGTTTTTTTTACCCACTACCATTAGCGTTATTATAGCATTGATATATAAAAATGAGCCACTCTGATGAGTGGCTCATTAGTAACTAAATTTTATGCTTAGTTTAAGCTGTTTTTTGTGAACAGGTTAGTAGCATCTTTTTCTAGATAAGTCCGTAACACATACTTAGTACAAGTTGCACCAACTGTTACTTGTGCACCAGCTGTTGTACAACCGTAGGCTTGGTAGCCGTATTCCACTGTGTTTGCAACAGCAGAAGCAGGGGCTGTTGTGCTTACAATAAAGCCTCCTGTATAACCAATTGCAGTGCTATCAGCATCTCTAAGCGCCTCGGCATCGATACCTGCAAGCAGTGTTGTAGTAAGGTTACCATCTGGGTAGCCGTTGTTATTGTTGTAGTATTCTTCTAGTTTGCCATGGATACTGTTCATGTCTGCACGCCTTTGTACGTCACGTGCCTTAGCTTGTGCACCCTGGAAGTTGTTTAGAACCAAACCAGCCAAAATACCAATAATAGCAATCACGATCAAAAGTTCGATGATTGTAAAACCTTGCTGCACTTTTTTGAATGTCTTCATTTATATCCCACCTTATATTTTTTACTTATGCTTATATTTTACAGCTAACCTAGCGGAAGTCAATACATTGTGTCCGAGGTTATACTTGGCTGGATAGGCTACTAATTGGCCCAATGACACTCACAGCAATTAACCCCACCATGCCGCCCATCACAACAATCAGCAAAGGCTCTAGTATTGAACTTAAGCTAGCAACGGCATCATCAACCTCGTCTTCATAAAATTCGGCAACCTTAAGTAAAACCGTATCTGTTTGCCCAGTTTCTTCGCCAACAGCAAGCATTTGGCTAACAATAGGCGGGAAGTATTTACTGCGCGACAATGGGGTTGAAAACTGTTCGCCGTTTGCTACATCTTTAGCCGCGGCCATAAGCTCGGCTTCTATAACCCTGTTATCTATTGCTTTGGCAGTAATTTCTATAGATTCGATAACGCTTACTCCCGCTGTCATTAGGCTGGCAAAAATACGGCTAAAACGCGCCACAGTCATTTTAATAACAATGACTTTTATTGCTGGAATACTAAGTAGCAGCTGGTCACGCTTTAACTTGCCCTTTTCGGTTTGCAAGGCGCGGCCAATAAAAAATGTGCCGCCAACTATTACTGCTATGTGTATATACCAAAATGCTGTCAAAAAGTGGCTGATACCCAGCATAGCCTTTGTTAGGGGAGGTAACTGCCCCCCAGATAAGTCGCTGACTATTTTACCAATTTTCGGCACAACCACGGTCATCAGGGCAATAAAAACTACAGAAGTAATACTAATAAGTACTACTGGGTAAGTCATGGCGCTTTTAAACTTGCCGCGGATTTTTGAATCTTTTTCTTGCTGCAAAGCTAGCTTTTTTAAAATGTCGTCTAATATACCACCAGCTTCGCCCGCACGGACCATATTTACATATATAGGCGAGAACACCCTTTTATGTTTTTCTAGCGCGTCAGCAAAGCTTGTGCCACTTTCTACATCCTTACTTATTTCTTGGATGTGTTTTTTAAAGACTGGATTTTCGGTTTGATTCTGCAAGGTTGCAAGGCTTTTAACAAGTGGCACTCCGGCATTAAACATGGTAGCTAACTGGCGCGTAAAAATCACTAAATCCTTCGATTTTACTTTTTTGCGCATTGCCAAAAAAGATTTTATATCAAAACCCTGAGCAGATTTTTTAATAACCAGTGGGCGCATACCTTGCTTAGTTAAAAGCTGGTTTACGGCAGCAACGCTGTCGGCTTCAGTTGTGCCTTCGCGCCTTTTACCGTCTTTATCTGTAGCTGTATATATAAACTGTGCCATATTATTCCCTTGTAACCCTTAAAATCTCTTCTATACTGGTCATACCAAGCATTGCTTTTACAAGGCCGTCAAGCTGCATTGTAACCATACCTTCGCTAATAGCTTTTTTCTGAATCTCTTCGCTGGTGCTATTGGCAACAATCATTTTTTGCACTTCGCTGCTGTTGGTGAGTACTTCGTAGATACCCATGCGCCCCTTGTAACCAGTACGCTCTTTGGGCAAGTCCTTTTTAGGGCGGTATAGTAATATACCCTCAGTTTTTGGCCTTTCGAACTGCTGTTGGGCCGCCTCCACAAGGGTTAATATTTGGTACCAATCTTGCTTGCTTGTAATATGAAACGCATGTTCGATCTCTTTTTTTTCGGCGGCATCTGGCTCGTACGCCTCGCTGTCTTCTGGTACTAAACGGCGCACTAAGCGCTGGCCAATAACAACACGTATGACACTGGCTATCAAAAAAGGTTCAATACCCATATCTAGCAAACGCGGTAGGCATGTTGCAGCATTGTTGGTGTGCAGGGTGCTAAATACAAGGTGCCCAGTAAGTGCAGCTTGTACTCCTAGGCCGGCAGTCTCGCCGTCACGAATCTCGCCCACCATAATAATGTTGGGGTCTTGACGTAGTAAGGCGCGTAAACCGGCGCTAAATGTCATGCCCGCAACAGGGTTTACTTGCGTTTGGTTAACACCTTCGAGTTTATATTCTACAGGGTCTTCTATAGTCGAAATATTTATATCTGGTTTGTTTAAAATGTGTAAAACGCTGTGAAGTGTAGTGCTTTTGCCTGACCCCGTTGGTCCTGTTACAAGCAACATGCCGTGGGGCTGTTGGCTGGCATCTTGTATATCCGATAGGGCTTTACCCCAAAAACCTAGTTTTTGTAGTGGCAAGGGTTCGCTAGATTCATCAAGAACACGCATAACAACCTTTTCGCCCTCGCTAATAGGTAGGGTGCTTACCCTGAAGGCAAATACGCGGCCGTTCATATCAATTTTGAATCGGCCGTCTTGTGGGGCACGGCGCTCATCAATTTTAAGGTTACTTAAGATTTTAATACGCGACACAAGCGCGCTTAGGGTACGCTTTGGCAACCTGTTAGCCTCACGCAGTACACCGTCAACACGGTAGCGTATAATCACATTTTTATCACGGGGTTCAATGTGTATATCGCTGGCGCCAGACTTGATAGCGTATTCAATAATCAAGTTAACAGTTTGAGCAATTGGCGAATCTTCAGATATTTCGTCTTCGCTGACTACTGCCTCTTCTTCGTCGGCTTCATCACTATCGGTTATTACTTTATTAATTTCGCTACCAATGTTGCCGCGGTACTGATCAAGAGCGCTTAAAATGTTGAACTTAGTAGCAATAAATATTTTAATTTTTTGACCAAATAGCTTGTGCAGTACATCAATCGCTTGCAGGTCGTCGGAGTCTTCCATTGCTACCTGGCGAATTTCGTCAGGCTTATCAATGCTACCCTCAAAAACTACCATGTTGTATAACCTGGCAATTTTTTCAGGGATTTGTTTTAAGACTTCGCGGTCTAGTTCCTTAACATTAATATCTACAAAAGGAGTACCTATGCTTTCTGCATAAAGTTCAGTAAGTTCCGATTCGGTAATTGTATTTGTGCGAATTACAAGTTCTTGCAATGGAACTTTTTCGGTATTTGCTTGGTCTGCAAGCGCAGCAAATTTATCGCCGGCTACCTTGCCTGACTTCTTAATAAGGTCTTCTACGACTTTGTCTGGTATTCTCATATGTATTGCTCTTATGCTAACAGAAACGACGTAGTTTTTACAGCTGCACTTGCAAAGTTTGTGTAGGAGATTATACTGACAAGTACTAAACCTAAACGATATAATTCGTACAAGAAAAGAGGATACTACTATGGCAGCAAAAGCTGATCCAAAACAAGTAATGAGCCGAGACAGTGGTCGGGGCGATGCAGATGGCAAGTCTAAGGCTTTAAGCCTAGCAATGGACCAAATCGAAAAGCAGTTCGGCAAAGGTGCCATTATGCACCTAGACGGTCAACAAAAAATAAACGTCGAGACAATCCCGACGGGTAGTCTAAGTTTAGACATAGCACTTGGTGGTGGTGTTCCAAAAGGCCGTATCATTGAAATTTATGGCCCTGAGAGCTCAGGTAAAACAACCCTTACCTTGCATATTGTTGCTGAGGTGCAAAAAGCCGGCGGAGTAGCAGCATTTATAGATGCCGAGCACGCTCTAGACCCAGCCTATGCAAAGCGCATTGGTGTAGATACCGAAAAACTTTTGGTAAGCCAGCCAGACAGCGGCGAACAAGCACTAGAAATTGTAGAAACATTGGTGCGCAGTAACGCGGTAGACATAGTTGTAATAGACAGCGTTGCTGCACTTGTACCACAGGCTGAAATTGAAGGCGACATGGGCGATAGCCATATGGGCCTACAAGCTAGGTTAATGAGCCAAGCGCTGCGCAAGCTTACAGCAATTGTTAGCCGCAGTAAATGTACGGTGGTGTTTATTAACCAATTGCGTATGAAAATTGGTGTCATGTTTGGTAACCCAGAAACCACAACCGGTGGTAACGCCCTAAAGTTTTACGCAAGTGTACGTATGGATATCAGACGAACCAGCCAAATTAAAAGCGCCGAGGAAGTTTTGGGCAACCGCGTACGTGTAAAAGTTGTCAAAAACAAAATTGCGCCACCATTCCGCGAGGCAGAATTTGACATTATGTTTAACCAGGGAATTAGCACCGAGGGCGATGTACTAGACCTTGCAATTAACAAGGGTATTATGACTAAAGCTGGTGCCTGGATAGCCTACGAAGGAACTAATGTTGCCCAGGGCCGCGAAGCCGGTAAGCAGTATCTAGTCGACAATCCTAAAATACTAGACAAAATAGCTAAGCAAGTAAAAGAAGCCTACAAGGCAGCATAAAACTAGCTTTATTTACCCTTAAAGTAAATATGAAAATTACGGCACTCAAAGCGCAAGTTAAGAATCCAGAGCGGGTAAGTATATTTGTTGATAGCAAATATACTTTCTCGCTAACCATCAACGAGGTAATAGACTACAAGCTTAAAAAAGACCTTGATATAACCGAGGCCGACATAGAAACTTACAAAAAACTATCATCAGATGGTAAATTGCGGGCCAGGGCATACGAATGGCTAATGGGAAGGCCGCACAGCACTAAAGAGCTAAAAGACTATTTGTATAAAAAAAAGACCGACCCAGATTTGCAGCAAAAACTTATTGCTGAATTTTCAGACAAAGGTACTTTAAGCGATGAACGTTTTGCACGGTGGGCCGCCGAACGACTAATGCGTAAAAATAAAAGCAGGCGGGCCGTACAAAACGAACTCAGGGCCAAAGGTATAGATGCACAAACTATCCAGCAGGTTATGGCCGACCAACCAGCCAATGACACAGGCCATCTAAATGTGCTGATTGTTAAGCTGCAAACGCGGCCGCGTTACAGCGACCCCAAAAAACTTACTGCCTACCTAATATCTAAAGGCTTTAGTTACCAAGATATAAAAGAGGCATTAGCTCCTAAGCAGCCGCTGTAGCGGGTGCATTTGCAGTTATTCGTTCTGTAGCGTCTATATCCTTAATAACAATTCGCTTATCTGTTATCTCTACAATTTGCTGCCTATTAACGGTTAGCTGCTGACCTGTTAGTGATTTAATTGACCTTTGCACAACGTACAAATTAACTATGTACATACTCTCTATATCTAAGGCATAATCTTCTACCTTGCCAAGTTTCTGTTTAGATTCGGTAATAACGTGCATACCAATGGGGTTAAATTTCAGCCCAATAATATGCTGTAGTCGCACTAAGTCTTCTGGGTCGGTTAAGGATTCGTGGTCATTAACCGCAACCCCCAGGCGTGAAATCTCGCGGATCTCTTGCGACGGTAGTAAAGATGGCTGCTTAGAATAAACAGAGCTGCAATACCAAGCCTCTATTTTAAGATTGTTTGGGTCTATAAGTGGCTGCAGCGTTTTACCAATGGTTGCGCCTGTGCGCAGCGATATAACCGGCAGCGATATAAATGCATCTAAAAGCTTTAGCATAGGTACATAATAGCAAAAAATGTATATGCTCATGCTTGCAGTACAATAATATGTAAATATAATCAAAAATATGAAAAGACTAGCTTTGGCTATTTTGGGGATGTTTTTGTTTGCTAACAGCAGTGTTGTTTTTGCAATAAGCCCGAGTAGTATTGTTATTAGTGCAGTCCAAACAGAATCGGCAACTAGTGCATCAGAAGAATATATAACGGTTCATAATAGCGGTAGTAGCTTAATTGACGTGACCGGTTGGCGTTTGCAGTATTTTGCCGCTACGGTCGCTAATTTTACTAGCCCTACGCGCACAATTACATTATCTGGTACTTTAGCGCCGGGCACAGATTTATCAGTTAGTTCTACAGGCTATGCCGCCCAAAGCTCTACAATATTTTTTGCTGCTACACTTTCTGCCACTGGTGGGCACATACGCCTAGTAAGTGGCACTACCCCAAACGAAGTTGTTCACGATTTAGTAGGATGGGGCACAGCACAGCATCCTGAACAAGCAGCAGTAGATGTTGTTGCCCGTGGGACTGCATATAGGCGCAACTTAACAAACGGCCAACCTGTAGATACCGATAATAATCATGATGACTTTACAGTGCCACCAATAGTAATACAACCAGCGCCTAGCCCACAACCAATAACACCGCAGCCCGCAACCAATACAAACCCTACCTACGCTGGGCTTACCATTACCGAGCTTTTGCCTGATCCTGCTGCACCGCTTACAGATGCTAACGACGAATTTATAGAACTATTCAACGACAGTTCGGTCGCTATAGATCTAGCAGGTGCCACGTTGCAAACAGGTAATAGCAACACATATAGCTACAAGTTAACAGGTACTATGGGTGCGTACGCCCATCTATTACTTTACTCGTCACAAACAAAGCTAACCCTTAGTAATGCAGGCGGCAGGTCACAAATTATAGATGCCGCGGGCACAGTAATAGATGAAACAGCTACCTACACCGCCGCCCCAACAGGGTCTAGTTGGCAACTATTTAATAATGAATGGTCTTGGTCAAACTCTGTAACTGCTGGAGCAGCTAACATTGTGCCACCCGCAGGCACCCTTACTACCTCTAAAATCAAAGCAGCAACCACAACTAAAGCTGCCACAAAAGCAAAAGCAGCAACCACAGCCGCTGCCAAAACTACAAAAGCAGCAACCAACAAAGCCAGCACAGCATCTGGGGCGGGACAGCTTGCGGCCGCTTCTCAACCTAGTCCAATTAATAAATCTGTATTATTAGGGGTTGGATTACTAGCACTAGGTTATGTAATATACGAATATAGATATGATATTGCACAAAAATATAGACAGCTTAGAGGCAACGCAGCTGCTGGCCCAAAAGATAGCCCGCAACCTTAAAGGGGGCGAAGTTATAGAACTAGTGGCAGACGTAGGCGGCGGTAAAACAACATTCACTAAATATTTAGTTGCTGCACTTGGGTCTAGCGATGTAGTAAGCAGCCCGACGTTTACAGTAACTAAAATCTACAACACACCAAAAAATACAATTTATCATTATGATTTTTATAGACTTAGCGATCCAGCGTATATACAACAAGCACTCGCAGAAAACGTGCAAGATTTAAAAGATATTTCAATCATAGAATGGGGCGGTTTAGTCGAAAATGTTTTGCCCGAAGATAGGTTAAAAATAAATATTGTTAAACACCCAACCAACCAAGACGAACGCGTAATAACAATTAAAACAACAGATACAAAGGCATATTTACTAAAGGATATTACATGATAATAGCTATAAAAACTGATGTTCCCTTGGCAGAAATATATATATTAAAGAACCATAGCATTATTGCCAACAGTAAATGGCAGGCTCATAAACAGTTATCAGAAACTATACATTTAGTAATTAAGCAGTTGCTGCAGCATGCTGGCGTACAACTAAGCAGCCTGTCGGGTGTTATATATTACGAAGGGCCGGGGTCGTTTACTGGCCTGCGCATTGGTTGTAGCGTTGCTAACGCACTTGCAGCGTCATACAGCGTGCCTATAACTGCAGTTTCTGGCGATGATTGGTTAGCTAAGGGCCAGCAAAATTTAGCCAGCGACAAAGCTGCAAAAACAGTTCAGCCAAACTATGGCAGTGAACCACATATAACTAAAGCCAAATAACACCTATAATAACTTGACATTCGGCAAGCATTAGCAGTACGCTTAAAGCACAGATTAACAACAAAAAACTAAAGGCAATTAGTGTACACGCCACAGGCGGTGTCGTTGTAATTATGCAACCAGATAAAACACAACAATTTAAAAGATCAAAAAAGTATGATAAATACGTATCAGGTGATCTAAACGCGCGTGAAAATATTTTACCAACTACAGGCACTGGCGCACAAAATTCTTACCAAGCGCCAAGCTACGAACCAGTTGCCCAGCCACAGGCTAGCTATCAGCCACAAGAAAACCCAGTAACATCAATAAATTTTAAGGCTACAAACTACGCACCGCCAAATGCAGCAAAAAAAATGGCCCGAAAGCCATTGGCGCTAAAGGCCGTGATGAAAGCAACCGTACAAATAGAAAGAGTTACCAAAAATAGCATCAGTGTAGTAAAGCAAACATTTGAGCCTGATTTGCTTAACGCCATACGTACCAAAAGGCAACGTATATTTGCTAGGTCTGTGTATACGGTAGGTTTGGCATCCTTTTTACTTCTGGTAGGTTTTGGGACTAATCAGCTCATTAGTTTAAATAAACCCCCATCACCTAGTGATGTTCTTGGTTTGCAAACAAATGGCGTAAGAAAAGTTAGCAATGAACCATCAGAACAAAAACCGTCCGATCAAGACGTTAAGACTTATTTAGTTGCCGCAACTTACCCAAGGTACATTAGTATTCCTAAACTATCCTTGAACGCACGGGTGCGAAGGCTTGGTATAGACAGCAAAGGGGCTGTTGCATTCCCAACTAATATTTATGACATAGGTTGGTATGACGGTAGTGTTAAACCTGGCGACAACGAAGGTCCATCTATTTTAATTGGCCATTTAATGGGCGCTACACAGCAAGGTGCGCTTTGGGGAGTAGATAAATTAGTCCCTGGTGATTCTATATATATTGAAAAGGGAGACGGTACAACAATTCATTACCGCATCACAAAACTATACAAAGCCCAACCTGAGGATGACCTATCTACGTTTATTACACCTGAAAATAACGGTAAACATGATATAAAAATCATGTCTGCCTACGGAATGTACTCAAAAGTCAGTGAAGACACACAAAAACGTACGGTAATTTTTGCCACACAAATATAGTTGCAATAGATGCCCTCAGCGCCGTATTATATACATAGATTTCGCGCATGTTTGGGGATCTGACTTAAATATAACTTATAACTTTTGATTTTCTGTTGCTAGTAGCCTGCTAATGAAGTGATAGTGATGTAGGCAAACGCATACAGTGATAGAAACACAGGATTAATTATGGAAATACTAGCTGTAATATTAGCAGTGGCTGGTTTGGGAGTGGGCTACGGAGCCAGTACCTATACCACCAAAAAAAAATTAGGTAGCGCCGAGATTGTTGCTAAAAAAGAACTCGAGAAGGCCCGCAAGGATGCC
>JAYUWM010000068.1:0-4972 GCA_043753565.1 bacterium | reverse complement strand
CACTAACAAGCATGCGTAAAAATTCCCCTGTAGAAAGCCATGGTATGGCAAGTTCGTCGGCTAGGCGGCGGCCCTCGACACTTTTACCGGCACCAGCAACACCCATTAGTAAAATCACGCAGTAATCCTGCTGTTTACTAGCTTAGCCAGCATACTGCCGTCAAGTTCTGCCCCACCCTTAGACTTTACTGCCCCGATAATCTTGCCCATATCTGACCTAGCAGGCGTGGTTATACCCAAATCTGTCATGGCGGTATCTATCATTTTGTTAACCGTGGCTTCGTCAAGTTGGGCGGGCAAATAGGCATCAATAATTACCTTTTCGGCTAGTTCTTTGCTAGCTAGTTCTGGCCTGTCGCCTTTGGTATACAGCTCGGCACTTTCGGCGCGCTTTTTAGATTCTTTTTTAAACACGGCTAATATTTCGTCGCCTGATAGGCCGGCTTCGCGCTTGTTTGCTGCAACTTCAGCGTACAAAATAGCCGACTTTAAGCCTTTGATAATATCTGTTTTAAAGCTGTCGCGGGCAATCATCGACGTTTTAAGGTCTGCTTGTAGGGTGTCTTTTAAACTCATAATTTTATTTTAGCAGATTTATAGGAGTGGAGGTAGGTATCAGTTAACGTAGTATTACACTTGCGGTAGTGCGATTTTAAGTATGCCGTGTAGTTGTTCGGCACGTTCTGGTGTGGGCCAGAGACTGTTATTAGATTCAGTCAGATCATGCCTATCTATAATATGCTGTCTAGAAAGCCGTACTTCAAAGTGTGGTAAAGGTACTGGTGTCTCGCTTAGTCCTAATCCCTCTGTCTGTAAAATTTGTAAATCACTAAAATGATAATGAGCAAAAGCTAGCCTAGTACTACGGCCTTTTTTTGTGTATGGTCTGCTGCTGAGCTGTAATAACCAATCACTTTCATCGCCCTCAACAGGTACATGTACACTCATAGTCAGCCTGCTTTCCACAGCATCAACACCATGCTCTAATGGCAGTACTTTCGTGTTCCTGCCAATTACCCACCTGCTTAGTAAACCAGCATCAGACCACGTTTGATAACGCTCGGCCATTTTACTTCTTACTGCTGTTGCGGTCTGTATTACTGCTTTTTCGGTATCACTCATGTTTGCTACTCTTGCGTTGTGCTGTTCACTGCTTGCGCGCGCAGCCGCCGCGTTTCTGGCTTTAAAACCACGCCAGTCATAAGACCTGCCGTAAAAATCATTTTCGCTCAAAAACTGTTTTGCTTGTCTACTCATGGGCTACAGTGTAGCAAATAAATTACTGCATACAAAAAAACCGCCCCGAGTGGGCGGTATCTTTGTTGGCGGCAAGAATTACTTCTGGCCTAGTTTGATCTTTTGGATCTTAATATCCTTGCGTTGGCGGCGGATAATTGCCTTGCGGCGGCGATCAGGCTTGCTGATCTCTTTTTCGTGATATTGGTGCGTTTTTGCCTCTATAATCAGGCCAGATTGCTGAACTTTGCGCGTAAAACGGCGGATCAGGCTTTCGGTAGATTCTTTAGCATCTTTTTTAGTAACTTGTATCATATCGACCTATTGTACATTAACAGATGGGGTTTCGCAAGTCGGCATCGTAAGGATTTGTTATTTTTAGCTTTGGGGCAGCGACATAACCATATATATAACTAAGTGGCATTAATTTACCTGGAAAGTCTTCATGCATAACCATAAGCTCCAGGGGGTTAAGTTTCCCATCCGGATTAATACCTTGCGGCGTTACGGTGGCGGTATCATCGCCATTATCATTTATCGCCACAAGTATAAACCTATGCTTATCATCAATATTCTCTGTTATTTGGCTACTGTAAGCCAAATAATCGTTACTACTAAATTGTGCCTGTAAATAGCAATCAAAGATAGCCACGCTAAAAAGGTCTTTTGGTCTTACAAAAGCACCTAAAACCGCATTATAAAGTTCTCGCTCGCTATTTGTAGCTCTCATGAAGTTAGTAGCCATCACTAAACCTTCTATAGAAATTGTTGGCGCCTTTACAACCTCAAGGATACGCCTCATCACTTGGTTATCGGCTTCATCAGATGAAAGTTGTCTTAATGCCGAAGATTCTGCCGGGCATAAATGAAATTTGGTTTTGTCATAGCTATCATTCAAAAAAATCGCTACTCTTTTTTCCATTACATGCTCTGCGCCGTTTTCTATTGGAGCCCCGTCAGTTATTACACTGATGGTAGCAAAACCACCAAATAACCCAATAATTGCCGGGGGGTTACGGGACTTCTCTGTATTTACAATTTTGTCTTCGGAATCTTTAGTTATTGTCACGGCAAGCGTCGTATCGCAGGCAACCGGTGCTCCCTGCTCTATTATAGATAGGCCCAGCTCATCCAACAGTGGTATATTGGGGCTTCTGTACTCCTGTATAGCAGCTTCTTGCTCTTCGACTGCAATATCAATCAAACTACTAATTTCTTGTCGGCTTGCCATATTGCTACCTAGTGTAGACCACTTACAAAGTTTGCCAAGTGTTATACTAACAACATGCAAAGCCCCTGGTACCGCGTAAGTGTAAAAGCTACCTCATTTGATGATCAAGGCCGTTTTTTGCTTACAAAAGAAGACAACGGTTACTGGGAATTTTTAGGTGGTGGTTTAGAACATGGTGAAGACCCACAGGAAGCTATGGCGCGTGAATTACACGAAGAAGCCGGCCTTGAAGCTACCTGGATATCTGAAGCGCCGGTTTATTTTATTACCGCTGCACGCCTTGACCTACAAACTATGCAACCTGGCGAAGGCTACGTTGCTAATGTTATATACCAGGTAAAGCTTAAAAATCTTGATTTTACACCATCAGATGAATGCGTAGAACTACGCTACTTTACCGTGCAAGAAGCCCTAAAGGAAGATTTGTTCCCTAACGTCAAAGCGTTCTTAAAAGTTTATAACCCCGATAATCACAAAAAATAAAAAGGCCTTGTTTGGGCCCTTTAATCTGCAATTTTAAGTCTTTTACTGTTGGTTGCGTTTTTGTGTAGCGCGTTGGCTTTTAAGTACGATGCTCTGAAGTTCTTTAAAAATAATGAAGTGCTTATTGGTTTGGTATACCTTAGTATTACCCTGTTTTTCGGCGGTTAAAAAGCCAACTTTTTCTAGGCGCTTTAGTTCGCGCTGGATGTTACCGGCATCTTCTTTGATCAACTTAGCAAGGCCCCTGACATGTGTTTTAAAGTCTGGGTATTTTGCATAGATTACTACAATCTTGCGTCGAACTCGTGAAGTTATAAATACGTCTAACATAAGCTTGATTATTGTTCTTCTAACAACGTAGTATAAACAGCTTTTTTGTAAGATGCAACAATATTTTTTTGGGCAAGAGGTTATATACTAAGTCTAGACATGAACTATTACGAGGTATTGGTTACACAAGAATATACCGCTGCTAACAGCGTATTTACGTATGAATTTGATGGCCAAATCGCTCCGCTTAACTTTGTAATTGTACCTATTCAAAATAGGGCTGCTATTGGCATTATTGTTAAAAAAACTTCAAAGCCAATGTTTAATACCAAGCCAATTACAACTGTTTTCCCGTATGTGTTGGGTGCACTTCAAAAGCATCTAATAAGGTTTTTGGCTGACTACTATGTAGCAAACGAAGCCCAGGCATTGCAGCTATTTATGCCCAGCTTTTTGCAAAAAACTACAACTGTGGAAGTTAACCTTGCGCCAATACTAGATGTTGCCCTGCCACCGCTAACTACCGACCAAACGGCAGCCCTAAAGCAGCTGGGGGCAGCAGCCGGCCAAACCGTTGTACTGCACGGCGACACCGGTAGTGGCAAAACACGCATATATATAGACCAGGCACGCACCACGCTATTGGCTGGCAAAACAGCCGTTATATTGGTACCCGAAATTGGGCTTATACCCCAGATGCAGGCAGCTTTTACAGCAGCCGGCTTGCCAGCGTATGTGTACCACAGCGCACTTACCCCAACCCAACGCGCAACGGCGTGGCGTAGCGCTTATGACGGCCATCCGCAAGTGTTAATAGGCACAAGGTCTGCCCTATTTTTACCACTTAGCAGCGTTGGGCTAATAGTGGTAGATGAATCGCACGAACCAGCCTACAAACAAGAAGAAGGTATTAGGTACCATGCCAGCCGTGTGGCTAGCATAATAGCTGCACAACAAGGCGCGCAGCTTATACTTGCCAGTGCAACCCCCTTGGTTAGCGATATATATTTAGCCCGCCAGCGTGGCAAAGCCATAATACGCATGACCCAAACTGCAGTACAAACAGGTACCAGTAGCACCGTACAAGTGGTAGATATGACTAATAAAGATAATTTTAGCCAGCACCCAATGCTTAGTACAGCCCTGTTGCAAGCCTGCGAACAGGCCCTACAGCGCAAAGAACAAATACTAATCTATCTTAACCGCCGCGGTACTGCCAAGGTAGTAATGTGCAGCACCTGTGGCTGGCAAGCTATGTGCCCCAACTGCGATATTGGCCTGACCTACCACCACGACACCCACACCGTGCTGTGCCATACCTGTGGCTATAAACAACCAGTACCCGCACAGTGTCCAGCCTGTGCTTCCCCTGATATTCTGTACAAAAGTGCCGGTACTAAAGCCTTGGCAGAATGGCTACAAAAACACTTTAAAAGTGCCAAAATATCCCGCTTTGACACCGATAACACTAAGGCAGAATCGCTGAGCGAAAATCATACCGCCCTTCAGCAGGGAGATGTTGATATAATTGTGGGCACACAAATGCTTGTTAAGGGCTTCGATTTACCAAAGCTATCTGTTGTTGGCATAGTAGCCGCAGATTTAAGCTTAAATATACCCGATTTTAGTGCCGAAGAACGCACCTACCAGTTATTAGCCCAAGCAATTGGCCGTGTGGGCCGTGGCCACCGAAGTGGCAACGTATATATACAAACTTATCAGCCGAGTAATAATGTTATTCAGCAAGCAATA
>JAYUWM010000067.1:0-5014 GCA_043753565.1 bacterium | reverse complement strand
TCGTAAGACTTTAACGTGAAGTTAGTGCTGCTAGGCGATGCACCAAAAAATAGTAGTGCCCCTACTACAAAGCTATTTTTTATAACCGTAAACATATGCATTATTATAGCTTACTTACAGCCATTGAAGTGTGCTGAGTATTTTACTTAGCTGTTCTTTTGCCTTATTTGCGTCTGCCGATGTAGTTGTAAGTACTATCGATGAATAATTTGTAGAATGAATAGTAAAATATCCAATCTCGTACTTAGACTGATTAGCCAATTCGTATACTATTGTATTTGGTATATCTGTTGTAACCTGTGTGTAATCTGCTGACCGGCCCCTAAACTGCACCGCAGATACTTCCTGCAGGCCACCAGAAGGTAGCTGGCCAACAACAATAGCAAGCTGATCGCTAAATACTCCGCCGCCGTTTTGCGGCGGCACTGTAAATAGTTGCTGCAAATACAGCGTACTAGCGGTACCGATTTTTGGTTGCTTAGCAACAAAACGTTTTGGTATTTGTAGGGCCATATAATCATTGTTATAAGGTGCAAACTCTTCAGTTACTGCAGCCTTAACCTGCGTATTGGTACTGCCTGGCACAGAGACTACAGGCTGGTTTGCCCACCAAGTTATTGCAAAAACCGCAATCAGGGCTGTGGGGACTAGCGCAACATACAACTTATTTCGGCGACTCATCGCCTTGATACCCTTTTTTTGACCTTAGTATGCTTGCTGGTATTATTGCCCAAAGCAGTATTAGCAATCAAACTAAAATGGTGGGCCAATAATATTAAAATACTTAAGGCCGCCATGCCTAACCAAACTTTTTGTGCCGTACCCATAGTACCAACTTTTACAGGTGCTGCTGGGATATACAAACCTTTTTTAAAACTTAAAAGTGCCCTGCTTTGTACAGCCTTTATGCCATTAGAATCAACCGCTGTTATTGTAAGTGCCGACGGCGGCAAAACTGTATCGTATTGGTGTGTGGCAGTTTGGGCATCATTGTTTGTTACTTTTGATGTAGTTTGTGTACCGTCGCCCCAGTTAATCGTTACTATATAGGGTTCGCAACCTTGCTTTACTGTGTACAATATTTGTGACAATGTCGTATCGCTGTAAGTAATAAAATCGTAATCCAACAATATATTTAAACCTTCATCTACGCATGATTGGGCGCCGGTTGCGGGCGTAATATTAGCGGGTTGATCATATATAATAGTCACGAGCTTCCCAAAACTACTAGTTAGGCCGGTTATTGTCATATACATTGGCACAATAATATTTTTACCCTTATCCAGGCCAACTAATATCCTAAACGTCCCATCTGGTAAGCACGGCCCAGTGCCGATTGTTTGGCCACCGCGCAGTAGTACTACTATAAGTGTAGGGTCAAATACTATACACTTGCCGGTTATAAAGACATTCTGCAGCGTTTGTGTGCTGTTATCATCTGGTGTTTCTATCATTGGCACTTCACCGTTTGGTGGCAAAGTAGCATTAACGCTTGCCGATACATCTAGAGATTCAGCTAATATTTGGCCCATTGGTAAAGCAACTATTAAAACAAAAAATAGTACTAAAACGCCAATAACTCGCTTATGCATAGTGCTATTGTAACACCGTTTTAACTAGCAATAACACCAGTCGCTAATAGCACAATAAGTAATCCGCCCAGTGCTAGACGGTAATATGCAAAAGGCTTAAAATCGTGATGTTTAATGTATTTTAATAGCCAATTAACCGCAAACAATGCAGTTACAAATGCGGCGACAGTTCCTGCTACTAGTGCCCCGCCACCGCCAGATACATTGGCAATGTCTTGGCCATTTTTTACAAGCTTATAACCACTAGCAAGCACTAATATTGGTATGCTTAAATAAAACGAAAATGTAGTTGCCGTAACCCTGTTAAGTCCGGCGTACATGCCACCCACAATTGTTGCGCCGCTGCGTGATATTCCGGGTAGTAACGATGCAATTTGTGCGCAGCCTATTAAAAGTGCCTGTTTTGAAGTAATTTTGTCCATTTCGGCATTAGTGCCATTAAGACTTTTACTAAAACGCTTTTCGGCAAATAACATTATAAAACCGCCCAGTATAAGCATCGCTGCTACCAAGCCAATTAAATCTTTAGTACCTAATATGCTATCTACTACAATACCAACAAGTGCGGCAGGTACTGTGGCAATAACCAGGTTACGCCAAAAACGCATTGCCGATGACTGTCCCTTAAAAAGCCCGGTGGTGCGCAATAAAAGGTCTTTACGGTAGTACCAAATAACAGCCGCAATTGCACCTAACTGTACAACAACTGTAAATAGGCGTGCAGTGTCGTGGTAACCAACAGCACGTTCTGCAATAATTAAGTGCCCCGTACTACTAATGGGCAAAAATTCGGTTAAGCCTTCTATTATTCCTAATAAAATCGCCTCAAGTATCATTGTTTAAAACCACTTGTTCTTTTTAAACACCGCAATAGCTACTGCAACACCTGTTAAAAGTCCGGCAAAAACAAACCAAAAACTTAGCGGGTTCTTATCGCCTGGCAATGCAACGTTCATACCATATGCACCAGTTACAAGTGTGCACACACCTATCACAATAGTAATACCGGTCATTAACTTAAATACTTTGTTTAGATTATTAGCAGCGATAGTACTATATGCCTCACGCACGTTTTTAATTGTCTTTAACTGACTACTGGCTAAGCTAATAAGCTCATGGCTGCCTAACTCCAGGTCTTCCATTAAGTCTTTGTCGTCTTCATATAGCTTAATAAACTTGCCAGTCAGTAAATGATTTAGTTGAGTGTTCATAGGTTCAAGCGCTAGTAAAAAGTCGTTTAAATCTTCTTCGATATCAATAAAACTAACAAAAACTTCGTTGCCTATATGAGTTCTGTTTAACTTAGAACGTATGGCCCACATTCGTTTGGCAACACTATTAATGCGTGTTTTGTAGCCCAAGTTAATTTCGTTTAATATTTGCAATAGTACCTGGCCACGCTTACTTGTGGTTACGTTATCTTTTTTTAGCAGTAGCTGCAGTGCAACAAAAGGCGTGTGCGTTACAACATAAACCATATCTAGCCCAAATACTATTAGTACCGGGCTTGTTGTTTGCTTGGCTGTTTCGGGTAAAACAAAACGACTAAATATGTACGTACGTCCGGCCCAATCATCTATACGTGGGGCCTCGTTTGGGTCTAGGCCATCTTTTAGTAGGTCAATATCTAAGCCGTGGTCGTTTTGCAACGTTAATAGCTCTTGGTGTGTTGGGGCTTCTACATACACTAAGCAACCTGCTTTGGCTTGTTCAAGCTCGACTGGTTGGGTTGTTTTGTTGTTGTAATATATTTTAATCATTAGACCAATCATAACCTACAATTTGGTGTGTATACTAGGCTTATGAATTACTTTTTAGCCAAAACCGACCCAGATACCTATAGTATTGATGATTTTGCAGCCGAGGGCACCACGCTTTGGGACGGGGTGCACAATAATGCCGCAATATTATTTATTCAAAAAATGGCACCTGGCGACCAGGTATTTATTTACGAATCATTAAGCACTAAGGCTATTGTTGGTATAGCCACAGTAACTGGGGAGCCATTTTTAAATACGGCCGATCCGCGCCGTAGTTGGGCTGTACATATGCGCTTAGATAAAAAGTTTAGCAAAACACTTTCGCTGGCAGCAATAAAAGCCGACCCGCGTTTTGCAGATTTTAAATTGGTACGCGAAAGCCGCCTAAGTGTTATGCCCATGGCACAAAATTACAAAAAAGCTATTAGTTCTTTGGTATCTTAACAATCGCAAGGGTTTTGATAGATATTATTTGCAAATCTTTGCCAGTAAAAAATTCATCAACGGCCAGTGACGCACCGGGCAAAGACTGGTTTTGGTAATCATCAATTATAAGCACACTGCCTGGAGCCATTTTTGGCCACACCAATTTTAAACTATCCATTATGCTCTCGTAAAAATCGCCGTCTAAAAATGCAAAGCATATACTGTCTGGCAAGTCGCTTGGGTCTAGTTCGTAAAACCAAGCACGTTTAATCTCTGGTATTTTAAGCCCTGCTTTTACAAAGTTTTTTGCCAACACTGCTTTACTGGCTTTAAGTTCGCCCTGCTTAAACTGTATGCCCACTGCCGATTGGTCTTGCACTGTTTTATCTGGCAAACCCTCAAAACTATCATATAGCCACAGCTTTTTATCTGGTGATACCTGTGCTAAAACCCGCTGTATAAACAGTGCGCTTGTACCCTCGTAGCAGCCCAGCTCTACGGCATCGCCGTCAATACCAGCGTCTAGCACGCGCTTTAGTTCGGTTAACAAAACCAGCAGTTCGTCACTGCGTATTTGGTCGCTAATAATCCTGTGGCTTTTAACCAACTTTTTAATATCCATGTATAACCCAAGTATAGGTGGTTGACCGAAGATGCACAAACACCTATAATCTAACCTTGAACTTGCGCTTCAGCGCAGGGTTATATTCCGGGATAGCTCAGTGGTAGAGCAAGAAGCTGTTAACTTCGAGGTCGCTGGTTCGAATCCAGTTCCCGGAGCCAATTTTGACTTTTAGAGTCAGCACTAAGTGCCATGAAAGGCTGTAACAGATTGAGTTGCAGTCTTTTTTGATTGATTTTGCAGTTCGCAAGTAATGTTCTTAAGATTCGGTTCTTTTGACTCGGTTGCGAACTTTTGAATATCTGACTTGCATTCTGAGCAAGCTTTAACAGATACTCAGACGTTACGATAAATGATGTATCGTCATTAGTAAGCTGAACAAGTGCTTCTTCTGCTTTAGTCTTGTCTGCTTCATAAGCTGCTTTATATTTGTCATAGTCTTTCGGTGTAATACGACCATCAAGGCGGTCGCTGTATATAATTCCTAGTTTCCTATCGAGGTCTTCAATCTTCTTGCGAGTTTCATCAATCGAGTTTTTGTAGTACAGCTGCACTTTGTCGTGTTTTTCTTTCATGGTGTCTAATAGCCTACTAACGACTTGTTCACCAATTGC
>JAYUWM010000066.1:0-15321 GCA_043753565.1 bacterium | reverse complement strand
GCCCAACAAGCTGTTAGTAAAGCCAAAATAAAGAATATTACCGATGCTAAAAACTTACTAAATATAGCTAGGCCTAAGCCACCTAATGCGCTACCTATTGCCCCGCCGTGGCCACCAGACCAAGTAACAATGCTTGCCCCGCCGCCTAGATCAGTTTCGATACTAGTTGCAAATGCTGCATGTGCCCACGCGCTTACTAAAAGTAGTAATAGGGTCATGCTAAAGATTTTGCCGAAAGGGATCTTGTGTTCTTCGGTACTAAATTTATAATAACTCCAGAAACACAGTGCAAATGGTGCTATTAGTGTTGACAGTCCTAGCACTTTATATGTGCTATCCCATAAACCTACTGGTAATGGCCCGCCCAGGCCTAGGCCGCCTATTAGTAAAAAGAAAGCAACAACAAACAGTAGTACGGCCCATACGCCGCGCAAGAACATATTAGGCTCGCGCTCGACGCGGATTTGTTTTTTTGCTGACTTTCGTTTTTTCTTTTTTGCCATAGTTTACTTATTATACCGTGTTTATGCTTAATCGGTAACTACACTATATCACAATTATGTAAATTTTACAACTACTTGTTGGTTTTGGCTGGTTAGTCGACGCGGGCGTCTTGGCCAAGTAGCTGCTGACGCATAGCTGCAAAGCGGTCTTGTTGGTCGCGGGCTTGCTGTTCTAAAGATTTTTGGGGTTGTTGCTGCTGTTGGTTTTCACCACCGTCGCCTGGCTGGCCATCATTACGGCCGCCGTTATTAGGGTTACCGTTTGCGGCGCGCGGTGCGTGGTTATCGTTGTTAGTACGCTCGTTTTTGCCACCAATAATGTTAATTACTGGTATAACAATCGGGCTACGCTGCGTTTGTTCGTACAAAAAGTGCGTAATATGGTCTTTAAGTTCTGCCTTAAAGCGGTCTAGGTCGATGCGCTTAAAGCGCTGCCCTACTGCACGGCGCAGTTCTGTCCTAAATAGGTTCATAAGCTCTTCGTTATCACGCATGTATATAAAGCCGCGGCTAATGATGTCGGGACTCGTAAGTAGTTGGCCGGTCTTTTTATCGACGGTTAAAATAACGGCTACAAGGCCCTCTTCTGCCAATACTAGGCGGTCTTTAACAACAATGTTACTAACTTCAGCACCAGATTGGTCAACCAATACTGTACCGTGTGCTACTTCGCCTACCATATCCATTTTGTCTTTGCTAAAACTAAGCACCTGGCCGTTGTCGGCGTTGATAGTGTTGCCACGCGGTATACCCTCTTCGACAGCAATTTCGATGTGGTATTTTTTAGCGGTAAAGTCCCCGTAAATTGGAACAAAAAACTTAGGTCTGGTCATTTTAATCATGTCGCGGTATTCTTCTACGCTACCGTGACCACTAACATGCAGCGGGCCACAACCGTCAATCTCACGGGTTTCGTGCCTAAACACGTGCACACCTGTGCGGTAAAGGTCATCGACCATAGTACGTATAAGGCTGTCGTTACCACTGTAAGGAATAGGTGTACTAGACAAAATTACGCTGTCTTGTGCCTTAAGTTTTACGTGCTTGTGCTGGCCGGCACTCATGCGCATAAGCGCACTGTTTGGTTCGCCCTGGCTACCTGTACAAACAACTACAACGTCTTGGTCTTTCATGTTGGCAACGCTGCCAATTGGTATAAAGGTGCCCTTTGGTACTTTAACAAAGCCGTTTCGCACAGCCATTTCAAGCGTGCTAATCATGCTGCGGCCATCCATAGCCACTTTTTTGTTGTGGTGTACGGCTGCGTTAATAATCATTTGAACACGGTTCATGTTGGTACTAAAAAGTCCTACAAATATACGGCCCGGGGCACGTTCCATAATGTCCACAAAACTTTGTTCGATGGTGCTCTCTGACGGTGTGCGGCCTGGACGTTCGGTGGTTGTACTTTCAGATAAAAGCACGTGAACGCCTTCGTCGCCTAACGCCACTAAACGTTCTGTGTCAGTTTTTTCGTGGTCTAGTGGGGTTGGGTCTAACCTAAAGTCACCGGTGTTAATAACACGGCCAACTGGCGTATCTACTACGACAATGGTACTACCAGGGATACTGTGCGTAACACGCACTAGTTCTACAAAAAACACGCCGATCTTAAGTCGTTCGTTAGTGTTTTCGTTCATGATAACGGTGCGTAGTTCAAAGCCTTCAGGCATGGGCAAGCCGAAGTTCTGGAAGATTTCTTCTACACGGCCAATAGTAAAGCGGCTGCCGTAAATAGGTGCCGGAAACTTAGGCACAATGTGCGGTAAGCCACCAATGTGGTCAAGGTGACCGTGGGTAATAACGTAGGCACGGATTTTACCGCGGATAGATTCAAGATAGGTTGTGTCACAGATACCGTAGTTAATACCTGGCAAATCAACACCAAGGTCGTTACCACAGTCAATAATAATAGCGTCGTTTAAATACTCTAGTAAAATCATGTTTTTGCTACCACCGCCGTCCATACCACCGATACCGATGATCTTTAGGGTTGGCGTACCAGTATCTAGATAGTTAGCACGGCGTGTTTGGTCGTTGCCTTCTGCAGTTTGATACTGGTTAACGATGCGCTCGGCATCACTTTGTGAGCGTTTTTGGGCACGAATCGCTTCGCCCCTACTAGCACTGCGGCTAGCGCTGGTTGTTGCTTGCAACTTAGGCCTTTCTTGGCCTGCTTTGTTGTTTTGCGGTCGGCCACCAGTTGGCCTTTTATTTTTTTGTTCCATTAAATGGTTCCTTAATTTTTAATATATTAAATTTAATTATTTTCGAATGAGTTGTTTGAATGCACGCACAAACATGCGGACACCAAGATATGCGGCGTAAAATGCTGCTGCATACACAAAGACGGATCCTGAGTTAAAAGCCCAGCTTATGAAGCCGTAGGCTATCAGGGCTAAAACACATCCCATTAGCAGCAGAACCGCGGGGTTCTGCTTTGCTTGAGTGAGGTGCTTTTTGTTAGTTTTGCCCATCTTTACTTGCTTAGTTCCCGTTCGGCTTGTTTCATACTTAGGTTTAAGCGGCCACGTTCATCGATTGCTATAAGCTTCACATTTACTTTATCACCAACTGATACAACGTCGCTTGGTTTTTGTACGCGTTCTTCTGACATTTCTGACACGTGAACCATGCCGTCTTTGCCTGGCAGAATTTGTACAAAAGCACCAAAGTCTAACACACTAACAACTGGTACATCTTTGTAAATTGTACCAACTTCTGGGTCGGCTGCAATGTCTTTAATCATGCGGATTGCAGCTTCGATACTTGGGCCGTCTGGGCTTGCAATCATAACAATACCGTCGTCTTTAATGTCGATTTCGGCACCGGTTTCGGCAATGATGTAGTTAATCATTTCGCCGCCCTTACCAATAACTTCGCGGATTTTATCCGGGTTAATCTGAATAGTTTCTACGCGTGGTGCATATGGGCTGAGTGCTGTGCGGGGGCGTTCAAGCGTGGTTAGCATGTGCTTAAGTATGTGGGCACGGCCTATCTTACCCTGGTTGATGGCATCAGCCAAAACCGCTGTAGGCAAACCGTGAACCTTCATGTCCATTTGCATAGCAGTAATACCCTTAGGTGTACCTGTTACCTTAAAGTCCATGTCGCCTGCAAAGTCTTCGGCATCTTGAATGTCTGTTAATATAACTACTTTGTCGCCGTCTACAATAAGGCCCATGGCAATACCGCTTACAGGTGCCGTTAGTGGCACGCCTGCGTCCATAAGGCTAAGTATGCTGCTACAAGTAGCGGCCATGCTGGTGCTTCCGTGCTGGCTCATAATTTCGGTTACGCTGCGGATAGCATATGGGAAATCTGCTTCGCTAGGTAAAACTGGCAACACTGCGCGCTCTGCAAGTGCGCTGTGGCCTATTTCGCGGCGTCCTGGGGATCCAAGTCGCTTAACTTCGCCAACTGTCCAACCTGGGGCATTAAAGTGGTGCATATAGCGCTTTTCGCCTTGGAATTCCATAGTGTCTATAGATTGGCTATAGCTAAGTGGTGCAAGCGTTGTGATGTTCATGGCCTGAGTTACACCGCGGGTAAACAAACTACTACCGTGAGCTCGTGGCAAAAAGCCAACTTCGCTACTTAGTGGGCGGACCTCGGTAAGTTTGCGGCCGTCTGGGCGCTCGCCGTCATTTAAAATGCCGGTGCGCACATCTTTGTTAACTGCTGATGCAAATGCATCGTGGTAATCACTAGATACTTTGGCGTATTCGTCCTCGCCTAGTTCGGTTCTAAAGTGTTCTTTTAGGTCTTCTAGTAGTGTGTGCAAAGCAGCGTGGCGGGACTCAAAGGCACCACGGACTTTTTTACCCATTTTACCCTTAAGCCATGCGTCAACATTTTTTTGGATGTCTTCGCTTGGTAGGCTAAGTTCAAATGTAAGTGGTGTAACTTTTAGCTTTTTAACAAGCTCTAGCTGCAGGTCTATAGCTGGTTGGTATGCCTTTTGGGCTAAGTCTAGTGCCTCTACAATTAGTTCTTCACTAACTTCGTTTGCACCGGCTTCTACCATCATTACTGCACTATCTTTACCAGCAACAAATAAGTCTAGGTCGCCGTCTTTTAGTTGGTCACGGGTTGGGAAAGCAACTAACTTGCCATCAACATGGCCAATACGGATACCGGCAACTGGTCCATCAAATGGTGCACCGGCTACCATAAATGCTGTACTAACAGCGATCATAGCAATTGCATCTGGGCGGAAGGCTGGGTCCATGCTTAGTACGGTTGCAATACCTTGTACTTCGTGGCGGTAACCTTTTGGCCAAAGTGGCCTAATAGGGCGGTCGATTAAACGGCCAATTAAAATTGCGTCTTCGCTTGGGCGACCTTCACGTTTAACATAGCGGCTGCCGCTGATTTTGCCAGCTGCGTAAAAACGCTCTTCGTAATCGATACTAAGTGGGAAGTAATCAAAGCCGTTTAATGGCTGCTTACCTATCATTGCGGTACCTAAAATAACTGTTTCGCCGTAACGCACAAGTACACTGGCGCTGGTTCTAAAACCTACGCGGTTAATTTCTATGCTAAGTTCGCGGCCACAAAAGTCGGCTTGTACTTTAATTATGTCTTTACCTAGGGGGTTTATTGTTGGCATGAAGTATTTGTCCTTTCTTTGACAGGAATCTAGCTAGTCTCAAGAAACAAATTTCAAATATACACGATTATTGACGTGATATATCTGTTGTTGCTTCTTATTCAAGCTGTTGTCCCTTTTTTATTTACTTCATTCGTTTAGCGCGCTAGCGCTGGCCGTAGAAGAAAACAAACGCTAATTAGCGGCGTAGACCAAGCTTTTTGATAAGTGCCAAATATTCTTGAGGATTGGTTTCAGCAGTGTATTTTAGCAACTTTTTGCGTCGACCAACCATCTGCATAAGACCACGGCGTGTTGCGTTATCTTTTTTGTTCACTTTTAGGTGAGCCGTTAGTTCGTTGATGCGCTCAGTAAGTACAGCAACTTGAACGCTTGGCGAACCTACGTCAGTTTTACTAGCACCGTACTCAGCAGTCAAAGCTGCTTTTTTCTCTGTTGAAATCATATCTGTACGTATTACTTTAACATACCCGTATCTGTTATGCAAGCAATTTTTGTGCAATTACATCTGTAGTAATGTTTTGGGGCGATACCGCTGTGCTTATATTAAAGTCGCCGACAGTTATGCGCCTTAAAGCAGATAAATACGCACCTGTGCCCAAGTGTTGGCCCAAATCACGCGCTAAGCTGCGGATGTAAGTACCGCTGCCAACACTAACTGTGCAAGAAACTGTAGGATATTTATATGCTATATCAGTAATTGAATAAATTTTTACTGGCCTTGCTGGTAAAACCACATGCTTACCTGCCCTGGCTGCATTATATGACCGCACGCCGGCAATTTTAATAGCACTAAACTGGGGTGGAATCTGCATAATGTCGCCTACAAATGTTTGCAGCGCTTGGGTAATAGCTACTTTGGTGGGTTGGGCGTTAGAAACGTCGATTAGTTCGCCTTCGGCGTCGTCGGTGTTGCTAGTTTTGCCCAAGGTTATAACTGCTTCGTAACTTTTGTCATGCTTGGTGAGGGTTGCTATTTTTTTAGTGTAGCTACCAATTGCCAGCACCAACAGGCCGGTTGCCATGGGGTCAAGTGTGCCAGTATGGCCCACTTTAATGCGCGGCAAACCGTTTGCCCGCGCATGCGCGGCTATAACGCCGCGCACCTTGGCAACCACATCAAAACTCGTCCAGCCTTGGGGCTTGTCTACTAGCAAAAGTCCATTCATATTGTTCTTAAGTGTACTACAACTGTACTGGGGCGTCTGGCGTTGGCTGATCGGTTGGGTTTAGATAGGCATGGTGTTGTTCTACCTGTGGTGGGCCCATAGGCATCATTGGTGGTGGCACGGGTGGTGGGGCTATTGGGTCTATTAGGCTTGCTTGTTGCTGCAAAACATCGCCAACTGCCGGCATACTAGGGCTTGGGTCAAACGCTGGCATAGTCGGCGCTGTATCTGGCTGAGATGGGGCTATTGGTTCAAATGTAGGCAAAGATTCTGGCGTGTTTAGTGGTACAAATTGTGCGCCAACCGCCTGGTTTGCTTGTGGGCGCGGTGCGCTATCTAGCGCTGCTGTATTTACTGCGCTGCGGGCGCCATCAAGCGCTGACATGTCTGGGCTATCTGTTACCGTGGGTTGATCGGGTTCAGGGGCCGCGGCTTCGGCGGCATCAACTGGCGGCAGATCCAAAGGTGGCAATGAATTATTCTGCTGAGGTGCAAAATCTGCCAATGGGTCTATTACTTGGTTAGGCAGAGGGGCTAAAACTTTGTGGCTATCGCCAGCTAAGTAGCTCTGTTCTTGGGGGGCTGGTGCAGAACTAGGCATTCCAAGAACTGGTTGGTCTAGCGGATCCAGTTGGGCAGCAGCTGCAGCATCGGCATCAGATTTAGCTGCTTCTTCGGCTGCTAAGCGTAGTTCTTCTTGGCGCTGCAAATTGCCATGTTCGTCTATATTAATTTCGTCTTCATTTGCCGGCTCTTCTGGCTGTTCAAATAATGGGGGCATTTGTTCATGAACAATTTCTATACTTCCGTCAGTTGGTGGAGGCAAAATTGCCCCGTCATCTGAATTTTGAGGTGAATTTTGTACTGCTATTGGTGCGTGCTCAGGTGGTGGTGCTAGTTTTGTAGCTATAAGTTGTTGGTTGGCGCCGGCAGCCATAAGCTGGGCGCTCATTGTCATAACCTTCGGGCTGGTTTTGTTGTTGCTAAAACGTTCGGTTTCGGCAACTATACCTGTTAAAAACGATGTAGCCATTTGGGCATCAAGCAGGCCGCTACCAAAAGATTCTGTAATACTAACTAACATTTCAGATAAGCTACTGGCGCTTGGATCGTGCCAGTTTATACTACCTACATCACTAGGCGTTGGGCCATTGGCAACTGTCATAACTGTTGCATCATGCAAAATACGGCCGTGGGCAACAATTGCTTGGTCGATTGCTTCTTTATTCAAAACTCCAATTGCTAGCACGGCATCCACATTAAAATCACCTTGGCTAAAATCTAGATCTTTTTCGCTTAGGCTAGTTTTGTACGGAGTAATAAAAATACGTACTACTTCATCTTCTACCTTGTAGCGAAGCTTATCTGCTTTAGATTTATCTAGTGCAATAATAAAATCACGTAAGCTGTCTGTGTTGGTTTCGATTGTTTTTTCGGGTTGCAAAAATTCAAGGGTAGATGGAATAGCACCACTAAATACGGCTGTGGCGTGCTTGCCTAACTTGTTCATTAACAACGTAAACCCTAGGCAAGCAGCTAGTTGATCTACATTTGGGTTAGAACTAACTGTAATTAATACATTGTTTGCGGTTTTTAGTCGCTCTACAACCTGTTGTTTTTGGTTTGGATCCATTTTTTTTGCCTGTTTTTTTTGTTTTTTTACTGCAGTACTTACCTCGACCATACCATAACCAGTTATAAAGCACAAGAACTATTTTACAAATATGCCAAACTGATGTACGCTGTTGTTTGATAGTTTAAAAACATAAGCAAGAAGGTTATTACTAAAATGCCAATCATTAAGTCAGCTAAAAAAAGGGTTCGCACTACAAAAAAAGCGACCGCTCGTAACAGTAAAACAAAAAGAGGTTTGCGTGGCGCACTAAAGGATTTTCATAGCAAAATTACTGGTAAAAGCCAGTCAAAAGCACAAAGTGCTATTGATACTGCTGTTAAAAAAGGTGTAATGAGCAAAAAGAAGGCAGCCCGCCGTAAAAGCCAGCTTAGCAAAAAAGCTAAAGCTGCCGGACACAAGCCAACTGCTGCTGCCAAAAAGGCTGCACCAGCTAAGAAAGCCGCTGCACCAAAAAAAGTAGTTGCTAAAAAGGCAGTTGCTAAAAAACCAGCTGCCAAGAAGCCTGCTGCTAAAAAAGCACCAGCTAAAAAGAAATAGTTTTACAACTGTTTAATAACTACTCCCCGCCGCCGGGGAGTTTTTTATTAGCTTTATAAAACCGGAGGGCTATTGGCCTAACAAAACAATAAAGTTTTTCATTGTTTCGTCGGCGTTTACAGCAGTAGTTTTAATTGCAAATTCGGCGGCAGTTAGTTTAGCAACATAGTTTTTTAACTGCACCATTGTGCGCTGGGCAACCAGCGCAGCGCTTTTTTGGGCAACATAGGGGCTTATACCCAATTGGTTAAGCGGTTTATTGGCGTGCGACGCTGCCTTAACAAGTAGCAATATGTGTAGTTGCCACACAAAAAGCGCCTCGATACCTAGCGGGTCAACATTTTGGGCGCGTTGGTCATCGTACAAGCTTAAGGCCTGCTTGGTATTGCCCCCAAATGCGGCCTCAATAACATCAAAAATGCTGCTTTGGGGTGTTTTATCTGTTAGCAAATCTATTGCAGTGCGGGTAATATTTGGGCTGTATAACAAAAGTACATCTAGTTGGTTACTTAGCGCCATTTGTTCTACACCCATGCGTTGCACCATATAACGCGCATCGCCCGCGCTAATGGTACCGCCCCGTTCTGTTGCCTGCCCGGCTAACCACTGCGGCGCGGTGTTTACATCTACCTGTAAAAATTCTTTAAAATCTGTGTCTTTTTTTAGGGTTTTGTACAGCACACTTCGTTTATCTAATTTGGGTTCTACAAAATATACATCTGTTTCGTCTGATGCTGCGGCCAATATATCACTTATGTTTTCTGCTGCGGGCTTATTACTAACAATATTTTCTACTATAACCAAACGCTTTGGGCTTAAAAACGGCAGTGCACCTAAAATATCTAACAAGGCGCCAACTTCTAGGCTGCCCGCATCAACAACTTGTGTGGCAAAATCGCCATTGGCAGCAATAAAGTCATGCTTAATTTGCCGCAGTGCTTGCTGCAAATCATACGCATTAGGCCCCGTGTATGTCGCTATCATCTTAAAATGATACCACTGGTATAGCTATTTACTAGCGCTCGTCCGCTTTAAATTCCATTAGTGCATCTACCCTGGGGCAACGATCAGACTGCTGGGCAGCACAATTAATATTTTGTATAGCATCTAAAACTAGATCGATTTCTATAATTTTTATGCTGGTTGTAGCTATACAATCAATAATGTCATTTTTGACTGTATCAAGGTCGGCTGATACTGTGTTAGCCGATGCATCATAGGCAAGTACCCTTTGCTTTTCGTAGTATTGCCCGCTGATATCATATCTAGACCTTAGGCCTATTATTAAACCTGTAAAATTACTTAGAAGATCTTGATACTCACAGCTACCGCACGCAAAGTTTGTTGCTACATTGCCATTACTTTCTATCATTTTATAAATTATGCTACTTACGCCGGTTTATTACAATTTTTGGCAAGTTGGGCAGGTGTGGGTGCCGCGACCAGCAACGCGCGTTTTTATAATAGTCGTATTGCAACGCGGGCAAGGCAGGTTTTCGCGCCTAAACACCCTGGCAAAATCCATGTAACTTCCCCGTTTACCCTGGGCATTAACATAATTTTTGTTGGTGCTGCCGCCTTTTGCAATCGAGAGCTCTAAAACAAAGCGAAGTTCGGTATACAGCGTTTTAAGTTTTGCATTGGGTACATCAATAACCCTAGTTGCGGGGTGAATTTTAGCCCCCCAAAGTGATTCGTCGGCGTAGATGTTACCCACGCCAGCAATTACAGTTTGGTCTAACAGCGCAGCTTTGATAGTAGTATTTTTTCGCTTTTGCATACGCTGAATAAACATTTTATCAGTAAATTCGTTGCCCAATGGTTCGGGCCCAACCTTTTTAAAAAAGTCTAACTCTGGCACCTGAATAGTTGGCAGCAGGCGCATCCAGCCAAACTTGCGCTGGTCGTTAAAAAACAGCGTGGAATCATCTGTAAAAGTGATAATTATGCGCGTGGATTTATCTGGCAAATCACCTATCAAACTGTCGTTAGGGTGCCCCGCCCCAAAATCTTGCAAACCCCTATACACAAGCTGGCCAGTCATTTTTAAGTGACAAACCAACGTGTAACTAGTAGACAAATCTATCATTAATACTTTGGCTCGGCGCCTAATTGTAGTAACTGCGGCGCCAACCATAAAAGCATTAACATCGGTTTGTGCATTTGGGAAACCTTTTGGCCAATCAAATGTAACAGACTTTATTGTTTTGCCGGGTATTAATTGGGCTAGCCCACTGCGGACTGTTTCTACTTCTGGTAGTTCTGGCATTAATTAATAATATCAGCTGTCGTAGGCTAATGTATTAGCAACATGGATCATAATGTCTGGCTGCACGACTGGTGTCATATGCGACCCTGACATTACCAACCCCCTGCCTGCCGCGGGTGGTACAAGCCTATCGTGGTCCATATATACTTCCAAGACTTGGCCAACGACACCGCTATCTACCAATTTTCGCATGTTGCCGGCGCAGTCTATCCTTGCCGCCACCAACCCTTCTTCAATTGCTAGCAATGGGTTCCGTAGGTAGTTTTTTAGCGAATGTCCTACAACCCGCAGTTCTTCTTTTGGATGATGCGTAAGTAGGTGTATATGCTCAGCAGCCTCTGCCAACACGTCGCCGAAGTTTATATTATGACCGTTCATACCAACGCCGGCTACAGCACCAATTGCGCGTATTTTGTATGTAGCGGTGTTACCCGCTGAGCGCTCGGCTAAATGCAGCGCGTCTTGGTTGCCATTAGAATGATCTAGTATAACAACTTGGTTTTTACCAGTTTGAATAGTTGCATGTTTTGTAACTGCATGGGCTGTTTGTGACCGCCTTTTATTGGGCCCTAGCAGTGTGCTTAGGCTAAAACTATGATCGTACAGTGGTACGGCAACATCATGACCTTGAGCGGCTACGTGTTGAGCAATATAGTTCATAGTTTCGCTGCCTAGCCATCCATGCAGCATAATAACAGTTACATCAGACGCCGCAGCGTGCCTGCCAGTACCCTTATAAAAATCATATTTAGCTGTTTTATTATCGCCATACGGCGCGTGTCTTAGCTCGCGTTCTGGTGTGTGAACAACTGCGGACATAGCTTAAGCATTACAATACACCGTATTTTGTGCGTATACTAGTGCCCATGGACATTGCATCAATTTTGCGCCAAAGTCATATCCCCCGCGAACCAGAACAGGTAAAATTACTGCGTGCTTTTGTGCAAAAAAAATATAACGTCACGCCGCAAATTAGCGTAAGTGAATTCTATATAATTATGGCTGTGCCTAGCGCCGCGCTTGCTGGTACTCTGCGTTTTGATGAAGCCCAAATAAAAACAGATTGTAAGTTAACAAAAAAACTACGAATCAGAATCGGCAAGTAGCTGGAGTAGATGATCATAAGTACTTTGTTCATCACCATATTCAGATACAATAGTGTGCGTTTTAGGACGATTACTGCAAACAGCTTGTGCCGCTTTATGCATCATGGCAATCTTAGCCTCACGACCTTCCGATTCTAAAATACCACCAGGTCTAAAACCTGTCGGATAGCCGCTCGCCCTACCCCGTTCCATGCAACGTTCAATAGCATCTTGCACTGGTGCATGTAACAGTACTTCGTACATATCTGCACCACTCGCGCGTACTATAGATTCAAATATCTTGTAGTAAGATACGTTGTCCAAGTGTTGCGCAATAATAACGTCGTAGCCATCTTGCAGATGAGTACCGGCCATTACGTAGGCTAGTTTCATTTTTTGGTCGTTAGACCTTGGCCTGCTGGCTTGCCACTGGCCTAACATGAACCATATTTGGTCTATGTCTAGCTTTAGTGCCATTGGGTGATTGTCGATATACTTTTGAGCAATCGTGGATTTACCAATTGCTGGTGATCCATTTAATATTATTAATTTTGGTTTCATATAATTCCTTTATATGTTTAATTTTTAGAACGCGCAAAAAAATGCGTGTATTTAAGATGTTTTCTTTATTTAAAAGAAGACTACTAAGAACTTATTAAAAGCGCTTCTAACTCTTCTTTTAGCTGTTGGTTATTTTTAAACCAAATACCATGCATGCCAATATCTTTGGCTCCGGTTACATAGCGCTGTATGTCGTCAATAAATACTGCTTCGGCTGGCTGCACACCTAAGCGGTCACATATTGTGTGATACGCCTGCGGGTATGGCTTAGTAATACCCATTTCATAACTGAGTGCTACCGCGTCAAATATCGCCACCTGGTCGGGTGTAAAAAGTTGGCTTAGCCAATTTGCGCCTGCGTTACTTAACATACCAATTTTGTAGGTTTGTTTTAACTTAGTCACGTAGTCAAAAAGTGGTTGGTTGGCAACATTATTTTCAATATCTTTGTGTGCCTGGGCTAGGCTAACTTTTGCTAAAACTGCAACCTGGGCAATAAAACTATTGTAGTCGAGCAGGCCCGCATCAACTTGGCGGTTTAAATCATGTGATTGCTGCTTAATTTCGCTATCATGCCCAAAGTATTTTTGGGCAAATGGCAGCCAACCGTCACTAGTAAGTACTCCAAAACAGTCAAAAATAATAGCTTTGATCATTACCAAATAGTATAGCAGTGTATTTTATCGTAAGACAGAATACTGGTTGCTAAGAACTGTGCTAAAATCAGCAATTTGCGCCTTGAACAGTGACCTTACTGCTGCTGTATTGCCACCAGCCGTTCCTAGGTTTGTTTTACTACATGCGCTGTTCCATAATTGGCTTATAGTTGCGCCCTGTTGGTCGGTTAGTACATAAACGTAGCGCTTGCCTGCTGTACATACAGCTGTGTAGTCGTCACTAGTGCTGCCGCGTAATCTTGCTAAAAAGTTCTCGCGTTCAAGTGCACGTAAAAACGTTTGGTATGCTTGTGCGTTGTTGTCGTATTGTTTGCTGTTAGTAACTGTCTGTTGATAGCCTGCAAATGTAGTAATCGTGCGGCTACTTTCGGTAATTTGTATTTGGTAGCTTACATATTTGTCGTCACCAACTATTGGGCCACCAACCTGCAATTTAACAGATGTACCGGCCTTGGCATAATCAGATAATACAGCTTGTTGCACAATTGCACTTGGTGCTTTTTTTGGTTTAAAAATGTTTCTAGCAATGGCAATTATGCCCCATATACTAAACACCAATAATAAAACGCCCAAAAGCGAGAATAATGCGATGCGTATCCGTGAACTATTATCCATAATGATTATATTATAGCATATTTATGCTGATGGTGCAATACAGCAAATTTACTAGTGACGTGTAGGCATTTTTGCAACTGTACTACTACGAATGCGGGCAGTTGGTACTGCTTTAATAGTTTGCAGATGCGATTTACCGTGCTGTGATATGTATGTGATTGCCGCAACCACAAAACAAACCACCGCTGCGCCTAGCAATTGCGGTGTCAACAAAAGCTGCATGGTTTTAACCATTGCTACGCCTACAGCTTGCATAGGGTCACCACCGGGTTGTTTACCTATGTTGTCTATTAGTTTAGACGGCAAAAACACATTAACTAGCCAGAACAGTGTAAACCACAGCCCAGAATGTAAAAATATTCGCCCTATCTTACGTAGCTTTTTACCGCGTTCGGCTACAAACCATCCAATAATAACCAATACCAAAAATATTGCTATGCCAAAATACTTTGCATATTCTAACTTTTGATAATACTTTGGTAGGTTATCTAAGCCGCCGGATTCGTTTAGTAAAACTGGCTTTCCAAAGTTTGCTACTTGTTCGTTATCTATTTGTATACCTGCATCGTTTACAAGTAATACAAAATCTTTAATATCTATCGTTGGTTGCGGCTGGCCGTTACGCACAAATAACAAAACCGTGGTAGTTGCTTGCTCTAGCTTTTTTTCTATATATACTGGTGTAACAATTTGGGCTATTTTAGCCTTCATTACTGGGTCAACTGGCAGGCCATCTTCAGCTTTTGCCAATTTCTCAGGTAATGTTGTAGCTAAAGATGATGGTAGGCCGGCTGTTACAAAAGCCTTGTTTAGCTGTTTACCATTTAAAAATGTTGCGTCTATTACCCACACAAAGTAAGTTGCAACCAAAAAAAACACGGCGCTAGCAATAATTATGTGTGACAATACGCGCCTGATAAACATGAGCGTATTGTAACACCTTGCAAGCACCGTGCTTAGTATTTATGTATTAGTCGTCTAGTTTAACTGTGATACCGCCAGAGCTTTGGGCAATAGCATTAAACAACCAACCGTGTACATAGCCTACTACCCAACCAATACCGAAGTAGATTAGTGGTACAACGATGATTGCAATAACACCAGTTGCAAGGCCAAATGATAGCCCTTTAAGTACACTGTTTGTGCTCTCAGCAATAGCAACCGTGCTGTTTAGGCTATACATAACAGCCACAAACAAACCAACTGCAGCACCAAAAGTTGCCTCGAACATAGCAATAGACGAAGGTTTTACGCCTATTATTGTCTTTTGTGTAGTTTTAGCCATTCAAAAATCTCCTATTTAATTTTTACTTACGTGATTTAGGTGGAACGTACTGATAGGTACTGTCAATATAGTCAGCCTGTGCAGTACGAATCTGCATATGATAAGCAATCAAAGAGCCCGCAAGCCATACAAATAGCCACAAGAATGATTGATCTACAACATCTAGTATTGTACGGATAACACCGTTGGTATTTAGTTGTTCTACTGATACATTACCAGCGATCAAAAATACACCTGCAAGTATAAACAGCACGCCTGCCATAGATGTAACTATCATAACTAGCGCTGCACTCATGTTGCGGCTACTAGCTGCCATAAAGCCAATGATAAAGCCAGATAGCGCAAGCAAGAACACAACAAGGCCATCTTTAT
>JAYUWM010000065.1:0-42329 GCA_043753565.1 bacterium | reverse complement strand
GTTACGATTTAAAACAAACCAGCCAGCAAAACCAACAAAACACAGTACAAGTATAATTATGGCTGCCTCTACCAATGCAAAACCATTTTGTTTTTTATTCATATACCCCCCGTTAGTTCTTTACGATAAGTATATATTAAAATCACAAAATTGACCTATACACCTGAAGGGTTTGTTGGGCCATACGGTTCCAACTAAATTGCTTAACGCGTTCGTGGCCTCTCGCCACTAAGTCGGCGCGTAATTTGTCGTTGCTTAAAATATCATCAATAGCCTGGGCCATATCGGCAGGGGATTGTGGGTCAAAGTAGTGTGCCGCGTCGCCGCACACCTCTGGTAAACAGGTTGCATTGCTACTGGCAACAGGTACGCCGTGCACCATGGCTTCTAGGGCAGGGAGCCCGAAGCCTTCAGAAAAGCTAGGGAATACATACAAGCTTGCGTGTTCGTACATGTATTTAAGTTCAGCGTCACTAATAAAGCCCATTGTCGTCACCATACTAGTGTTCGTATTTTGTTCAATAAAGGTATCTAGCTGGTTATAGTAATATTCTTTTTTGCCAGCCATGTATAACTTAAGGCTCGGGTACTTTTGTAGCAAAATTTTGTGTGCTAAAACCAGGTTTTGTAGGTTCTTGTGCGGAAAAGCCGTTCCGACCGCAAACAAAAACTTATCATTTTTTACAACACCCTTGGGCTGTACGGCAGCCTGTGTAAGGGGCGGTTCGCTAGCTAAAAGTGTAGTGGTAACTTTGCCCTTAGTTTTAGGATATGTGGCCGTAACTTCGTTTTTAACGTAATCAGTAATAGTAATAATGGCCTTAGACCTATTGTTGCTTAACCAAAACAAAAATCGGTACCCTGCCATTTTTGCCCAAAAAACAGGCAGCGGCGCTTTGCCTGGGCGCGTAAAACGTAGCATCGTAAAGTCCATTGTGGTTGTAACTACTGGCTTTAGGTAAAACACAGGCTGCTGGTTCATAGTAAAGTGCACAATGTCCGCATGCAACTTGTACAGTTGCCTTGCAAATCCAATCTGATCAAGTGGGTTAAAGCTAAACTGCGCATATTTACACTTAACCACGCTAAAATTAGCGGCTTTGGGCTGCCACGGGTCGTCTGGCTGCAACAAAACCGTGTAGCGCGTATCTTTATCTATATCTTGCAAATGTTCTAGCAGGCGGTCTACATAGCGGCCGGTACTACTGCGCCTAATACGTGCGTCAATAACAATGTGTTTAGCTGTCATGCATATATAATACTATTTGTATGACATTACAGCGTGCAGAAAAGTTAGCCTATTACTTTGCCCTTGCCTTGGTGGTGTATATGCCACTGCACATTTTTTTGGCCCAAAGCCTTAGTAGCATTACCGGTGGGCTTGAAATTTGGAAGGCTGCCAAAGATGTTATTTTAGTGTTGGCTGTGTTCCCTTTGCTATTTTTGGCTTACAAACAAGGTGCCTTTAAAAGCCTATTTTTTAGACGATTTATTATGCTGGGGGTTTGTTATGTTGCCCTATATGTACTGTTTTTGCTTTTTGATAAAAACGCCGATGCTAAATCTGCCATAACTGCATCGGTATATAACGCTAGGCCGCTGGGCTATTTGTTGCTGGGCTATGTGGTGGCCAATAGCCAAAACGCTAAGCAATACATACGCGTTCTGTTAAAAACCACATTGGTTATGTGTTTGGTGGTGGCCAGCTTTGGTGTGCTGCAATACTTTTTGCCAAAAGACTTTTTAACACACTTTGGTTATAGCCTAGAGCGCGGTGTAAAGCCAATGTTCTTTATTGATGACAAGCCAGACTTCCCACGGGTTATGAGCACCTTGCGTGACCCTAATTCGTTAGGGGCATTTTTGGCTTTGCCAATAACGTACAGCGTATATTTTTTGTTTATTAAAAAGGGCAAGCAAGTATACAAAGTATTATCAGATAACTGGCTTAAACTGCTGCTTGCAACCAGCACGTTATGTTTAATTTTTACATTTTCACGCAGCGGGTTAGTAACGGTATTTGTAAGCCTTGTAACTATGTTGGCCGTATCTATCAAAAACAAAAGGGCACTAACCAAAAAATATGCCCCGCTTGCCATTGTTGTTTTAGTGGTGTCGGCTTCCCTGTTATTTACGGCCCGCAATACGTACACGGTACAGAACCTTATTTTGCATGCCGATAAATCTACAGTGCAACAAGACCCAAATGAGCTTAGATTATCACTGGGTAAAAAAGTCGCTGACCATATTAAAGACTATCCGTTTGGCGAGGGGCCGGGCACAGCAGGACTTGTATCTATAAGTAACCCAAAGGGTACCCAATTAACCGAAAATTATTACCTACAAATAGCTTACGAAGTTGGATTTTTAGGCCTGATTATTTTTGTTAGTATTTACGCCTTAGTATTAGTAAAACTTTACAAAAACTCTAGCCCGTTAGCACTAATACTTTTCAGCACGGGTATAGGCATAGCAGCCTTTTCGTTCTTGAACCACTCGTGGTCTAACGAGGCATTGGCGTTGCAGTGGTGGTTGTTGGCCGGTTTATCCGTAAAACTAAAGACCAGAAGCTAGCTACGCTTAGTGTTTTTAAGCTTGTTGTATACTTTTTCAGCAACTTCATCCCAACTATAAGCAGACGCAATTTTCAACCCATCTTCAATGAGTTTTTTACGTAGTTTGTTATCTTTTAACGACAAATCTATTGCTTTAGCGATCGATGCGGGGTCGTCTTTATCAAAGTACGTTGATGCCGTACCGGCGACCTCTTTAAAGACCGGAATATCACTTACGGCAGTGGGAACACCGTGCGACATCGCCTCGAGTATTGGCATACCAAACCCTTCATAATGCGAAGGCATAGTATATAGGCTGGCGTTCTGATATAGTGACTCCCTTTGCTTATCGCTTACGTATCCAGTTAGCTGGATATTCAAGCCGGAATCTATAAGTTTATTAATATATTCCATAGTACTTTCAAAATACCAGCCAACCCCACCTGCAAGTACCAAGGCGTACTCATTTTGCACTGCACTATCAAGCTGTTCGTATGCCTTAACAAGGTTAATTGTATTTTTTCTGGGCTCTAGGTTACCAAGTAGCAGAATGTATTTACCTTTAATTATAGAATCAAGTTTAGGCTTTTCAATTCGCTGCTCGGGCGGAATCGGTGTTATAAAAATTTTACTTGGGTTTACGTTGTAATGCCTTACAATCGACTCTTTAGAAAATTCAGAAATAGTAATTATGCCCGAAGCACCTTTAATAGATTTCGGTACAAACGTGTGTAGGAATTTCCTGTTTTTGGCGGCCACATATTCTGGTACGTCCTCGAAGCACATGTCGTGCACTGCTATATATCTCGGTATTTTATATATACTTGGAAGACTTACGAAGTTAGTGAATAATGCAGCATCTGCGTGTTGCTTAAAAAATAATTCCAGCGGTAGTTGAAACTTAAATTTTCTAGTCAACGACAGTATTTTACCAGGAATTATTCGTGATTGTTTATATGAAATGTTGGATGCTTGCGGAAGATCAAGGCCTGTCTTTTTACCTAAGAAATTAAAGTAATGACCTACTAGCTGTATATCATTTGGATAGCGAGCGGAAAGTGCCCTAACTAAATAGTAAGTATAGTAACCAACACCAGACTTGTTGCCATTTATTATTGGATTAGCATCAAAAAGTATTTTAAATGGCTTTTGTTTTTTGTATATTTTTATAAAACTATCACGTACAATATTTTCAAATATAAAACTTGATTCATAAATTTCTCGTGCCGCTTTGCCATAAGATTTCCGCAAAACCATGTCATTGGCCAATTTACTCATAGCTATGAATAGTGAATTTGTATCCTTTGCAGGTACTAAGATTCCGTTTTTACCATTACTTACTATCTCTGGGTTACCGCCAACCTCACAGGTAATTATAGGCAGCCCTGCCCGCGCTGCTTCTACAAGTGACAGGCTAAATCCTTCGTGGTAGCTGGGGTGCACAAAAATATCGCTTTGTGCTAGTAATTTTTCAACTTCTGAAGAGTAACCAATAAATTTAATGTTGCTATGATCCTGCGAAATATTTTTAAAATAGTCTTCGTCGGGGCCTTCGCCAACAATTAACAAACGTACATTTTTATTGGTCGAACTAAGTTTTATAAAGGCTTCAATAAGTTCTTTGATGCCTTTTTCTTTAACTAGGCGAGAAGTGCATATAAAGGTAAGTAAGTCGGAAATTTTATTATGAGATATTTTTTCGATATCGTCTTTGAATGCACCGTTGTATACAACGCTGTAGTTTTTGGGTGGTGCATGACCGAGGACATCAGATATAAGGCCATACTCGCTCTTACTAACTAGCGTGACGGCATTAGCAAACTTACTAGCAAAATAAACAATTTTACCAACAGGATTTTTAATATATGATTTGTGGTTGCCATATACGTATTTTAAATCTGCATGATCGGTCCATATTACTCGCTTGCCCAGTAACCTCGCAGCAAAAGTTGCAGCAATAAAATCGTCTCTGCTTTGCGGATGAACAACCTCGGGGCGGTGTTTTACTATTAGTACCAAGTACCAAATAGTAAGTAAAAATTGCCATACTATATAAACAGGAAACAGTATTGTTTTAGTACCACTCCAGTCTTGCCTTGCCCACCACCAGCCTTTTTTGTAGGATATATTTTGGTCTTTTGCATAGTTTAGTAGCTTTTGTGACCTGGAAACAATAAGTGGGGTATAGCCATACTTCTTTAACTCAATAGCAAGATTTACAGGAAATTTTTCGCCCCCACCAAAATCGTAACTATATGCGTTGCGTATGATAAGGCATTTTTTTGTATGGGAACTCACTGCTACATTGTAAGTCCTTACCTACCGTGACAACAAGGTGGTGTACAATATATTAAGTGAAAAAAATTAATTTTCGATATAAAAATTACCGGTATTCGGCAATTTTGCTACGCCAACTTGTCATAACCGATTTTAAATTACGATACCAAGGTTCGGCACTTGGCTACCTATGGTCACTTTTGCGCCCTCTTTTGCTGTTTTTGATTTTATATACCGTTTTTGTAAAGGGTCTTAAGTTTGGCAGCGATGTACCGCACTTTCCTATATTTTTATTGCTAGGTATAGTAATGTGGAGCTTTTTTGCTGAAATGACAAGTATGAGTCTCACGTCGGTTGTTTCTAGGGGAGATTTGATTAGAAAAATAAGAATTCCGCGTTGGATTATTGTTGCCTCGAGCAGTGTCAGTGCGCTAATAAGTTTAGGTCTAAACTTACTTGTTGTGTTTGCGTTCATGATATTTACAGGTCTAGATTTTATGAAAACAGGCATTTTATTACCACTAATACTGCTACAGCTATATATATTTAGCCTTGGTCTGTCGCTTTTGCTGTCTGCTTCTTTTGTAAAGTATCGTGACGTTGGCTATATTTGGGAAGTTGTACTGCAAGCCGGTTTTTACGCAACACCCATCATTTATTCGTTGTCAAAAATTTCTGACCCTGTAATTCAAAAAATCATGCTACTCAACCCCATAGCCGTATCAATTCAAGACGCTAGGTACGCACTAGTAACACACACAACCCCCACAATAAGTAGTGTGTTTGGCGGTCAAATATATAGGCTTATACCATTCGCGATAGTATTATCTACATTTTTAATAGGATTTCTATATTTCAAAAAAGAAGCAAAATATTTTGCGGAGAATCTTTGATATGGACGATATCGCAGTTAAAGTTTCTGATGTTTATAAATCATTTAAGTTACCCCATGAGAAGCAAAGCTCGGTTAAAAGTTTATTATTAAATGCATTTAGGCGTAAAAGTTTTGAAAAGCAGCAAGTACTGGATAACATTAATTTTGAAGTAAAAAAAGGCGAATTTTTTGGCATCGTTGGTCGAAATGGCGGGGGTAAAAGCACTACATTAAAACTTTTAGCAGGCATTTATACGCCCGACAAAGGCGCCGTAGTAGTAAACGGTAAGCTAACAGCATTTATTGAGCTCGGAGTTGGATTTAACCCAGAACTTACGGGCCGTGAAAACATTTATCTAAGTGGTGCGTTACTAGGCTTTAGCGAAAAAGAAGTAGACGGTATGTACGATGATATTGTTAATTTTGCAGAGCTACACAGATTCATGGATCAAAAGCTAAAAAACTATTCAAGTGGTATGCAGGTAAGGCTTGCTTTCTCGATTGCTATTAGAGTAAAAAGTGATGTTCTCATACTCGACGAGGTTTTAGCAGTGGGCGACGAAGCGTTTCAGCGTAAATGTTTAGACGTATTTGAAAGATACAAAGCAGAAAAACAAACAGTAATATTGGTTACACATGACATGGAAACGGTGCGAAACTTTTGTAGCCGTGCAATGTTAATAAATGAAGGACGAATAGAAGCTATCGGAAATCCTAGGGATATAGCCAAGCGATACAGTAGCCTCAATCAGGTAAATATTGATAGTGATGTAGCAGCACAAAACATAAGTAGAATTGCGGACGGAGTGCTTGATACCGAGATCGTTGATAGTAGCCTAAAACCAAAAATTAGATTTAATGTAGATGATAAGATGACTGTCGTAACAACCTGGCCGATACAAGAACAGGCCAAAATGGAGAGTATTGGGATCAATATATTTAAGAGTAGCGGCGAACACGTTACGGGAATAAATAGTCGTACTGGTAACTTTGCGAAAGACTGGTATAAAAAAGGTAAGCTTATAATTGAGTTTACATTAAACCTAAAACCCGGTAAGTATTATGTGGTTGTTGAAGCTTTTGATTATGAAGGCCGCCTAATTGACTCAATTATAGAGGGCCCACAGTTCACTGTCGCAGACATGAAGATGACATGGAGCGGCATGACGCAATTACAGCACAAGTGGAAGTAGTTTTGTCTATGTCACAGAAGTATATTAACAGTGGTTACGGCATAAGTTTGGTGTATAATATATACTAAGAATAAGCTTGTAATCGATACGGGAGATGCATGAAGGTTAGTAATTGTTTGTACTGTGACTCGAAGAACCTTACCTCAGTTAATCGCAGATCTGACAATATTCGAATACTAGAATGTGCAAAGTGCCACGTAATGATGGTTGAGCATATCAGCGATGATACAGAACAACTTTATACCGCAGATTATTTTGAGAAGAGTGAGGCGACAAAGAACGGCTATACAAACTATCTATCTTCACCAGTAGCCAATATGATAGGAAAATACGGTTTTACAAGTCTATTCGCTACAAAACCATCAAAGCACCTAGACTTAGGGTGTGCCGATGGCTCGCTAATGGAGATTTTTAAAAGTGAGGGGTACCAGACAGCCGGTTTAGAAATATCAAAAGATGCGGTTGAGATTGCCAAACTAAAAGGACTAGAAGTAACTTTTTCTAACTTGCATACTTTTCCTGAGAATACATCTAAAAGCAATGTCATAACAGCGTTTGACCTATTAGAACACTCCGATAAGCCAGGAAACGTCTTAAACGAAGTATATAAAAATCTCGAGGATAATGGATATTTTGTATTCTCTACTTTATCAGTCAAGAAGGAGGATAGCAGTGACTATTGGTTTAACAACTCCCTAGAGCACTATGTATATTATGACAACCCTAGCCTCAGCTACATTCTAGAAGATGTTTTCGGGAAAGATCGCTTTGGTTTCGTGGAGATGCAAATAAACGGCATTTCCGAATTCTGGGGTTTTGGTAAAAAAGGACCATTGAACGGCGAAGAAAAGATATTACAAACAGTTAGCAACGGTACTTTTTTTAAATATGATCCGCAGATGAGCTATGGACTTAGCTTGTTTTACAACCAACTGTCACACTTTGCAGAAAATGAAGAAATACTTAGGTATTTTTCAAAAACCTGGAGCCCTTCTACTACATTACTATCAATATTTTATTGGTGCTATTACCAGGGTAAATATGAAAAAGCAATTGAAACTGTGAAAGATAAAAAATACCTAATATCAGTAAATAATTCAGTATTTTGGCAAGCATTAAATTATTGTGAAGAGCAGTATTTTGATATTAAGAGCAAAGATGTAATAAGTGCCTACGATTCAGAAATTATCAATCTAAGAGGTCAAATTTTTAGATTAAAAGACGAAGTACACAGTTTAAGAAACTCGAGAGTTATAGGCAGAATTATCAAGACACGCGAGTCAGTAGGTGGTGTAAAACAAAAAGTCAAAAAACTCCCGTTAAAATCGGCCATTAAAATCAAGCGTTCAGTTTCTAAAATTAGTCCAGAGGTTCTTAAACCAGCAGTACGTTTAATTGTGCTAAAACCAGCTAGGATGGTGCTACGAAAAAGGAATGCGGTAAAAGTTAAAAAATCTACCACATATCAAGAGACTATTGAACATGTGAAGAACGATGCATGGGAGTTAGGAAACCCGCTCGTGAGTGTTGTCGTACCTTTTTATAACCGTGCAGATACTATTGATGACACTATAAATTCTTTACTAGAACAGACATTTATAGATTTTGAAGTAATTATTGTGGACGACGGATCTACGGATGAGGTTAGTGTTGAAAAGCTCGAAAAAATAAAGGCTGTACATCCAAAGTTCATCGTAATGCATCAAAAAAATAACGGTGTTGCCTCAGCGCGTAATCTTGGCATAAAGAAATCAAAAGGCAAGTATATAATTTGCCTAGATTCAGATGATATCGTTGAGCCTACTTATATAGAAAAGTGCACTACATTGCTTGAATATAACCAAGATATTAGTTTAGTTACTACGTACAGAAAAGATTTTGGAGTATTGAATGACGAGTTCCGTGGTGTGCCATATGAGCCACTTGAACTATATAAAAACAATATGGTAACAACCGCAGCACAGTTTAGAAGAAAAGCTTGGGAAGTGTCTGGTGGCTATAAGTCAAACATTGGCTACGAAGACTGGGATTATTGGCTGACGCTGGCAGAGCACGGCTTTTGGGGTAAATTATTGCCCGAGCCACTTTTTGTATATCGCGTAGCGATGTCTTCACGATTCGTTCAAGACAAAGAAGCGCACTGGAATAACATTAAACTCATTCAAGGTATGCACAAAAATTATAAGCAAAGAATTACTAAAATTTCATCTGAACGAAGATCTGCGAAACATGTTTCGACTTATGGTACTACATTTATAAATATTGATAATAAAAGTCAGTATATACAAGCAGATAAAGGCAAAATACGTGTGCTTATAACAATCCCGTGGATGACTTTTGGTGGTGCAGAAACGCTTATTTATAATTACTGCCGCGAAATAAAGAACGAATTTGATATTACATTTGCTACGGGTCTTAAAGCAGAGCATGAGTGGGAATATAAATTTAAAGAAATTACGCCAAAGATATACCATTTAGCTAACCTTTTTGAAAACAGCAAAACCTACATTGAATTTTTATCTAACTATATAAACACTAGGGGTGTAGATATATTGCACATTATCCATAATGGATTTACATTCGATATGCTGCCCGAGCTAAAAAAACGACACCCCCATTTAAAAGTTATTGTTACTATGTTTAATGACAGAGTTGAGCACTTTGATAAGTCGCTAGACTATGTAAAATATATAGATACATTCACCTCAGACAATGAAAAAGTAACAAGCCACTACACAAAAGCGTTAGGCGTAGGTACTAAAAGCGTTGTCATACCAAATGGTATTGACTGCTATACGACATTTAAGCTTGAATTATTTGAAAGAGACAAAGAAAGAAAAGCGCTTGGTATAGACGATAACGACATTGCTGTATTTTTTGTGGGCAGGTTGTCTGAAGAAAAGAACCCAGATGTTTTTGTTAGTGCAGCTAAAGACATACTTAAAGTAAACAAAAAATCAGGCATTAAGTTTTTTGTGATTGGCGACGGCGGTATGAGACATGAAGTAGAAGAAAGTATTAGAGCAATCGACAGCGACAGTATTAGTTATCTTGGTTACCAATCAGAAGTTGCAAAATATTTAAGTGCGGCAGACATATTTGTACTGCCATCCTCGATAGAAGGATTCCCGCTATCAATTTTAGAGGCAATGGCAATGAAGGTAGCAGTTATTGCCTCTGATGTAGGTGCTGTTTCTGAGGTAATAGAGAATAAAGTGGACGGTTTTGTAATCACACCAGGTAATGCTAAAGAAATCTGTGAAGCCATTACTACGCTGGATAATAATAGAAAACTACTTGCCGATATGAAGATACTTTCGCGTAAGAAGGTAGAAAAAAACTACTCTAACAAAATTTTAGGTAAAAGATACACAGAACTTTATATGGACGTAAAATAATGAGAACACTACTAATTGGTGCTGGTGGTTTTATAGGGTCTGCTGTGCGCGAAGCTTTAGAACAAGATTACGAGGTATACGCTGCTTGTAAAGAAGCACTACACGGCCCAAATTCACTAAGTGTTGACCTAACTAACCCAGAGAGTATTCTGCAGGCTATAGAAAGATCTAAGCCAGACTACATTGTGAATTGTGCTGGTATTGTAGAAAATAGTGATAAAGCTAGCCTAAACGTGGTATTTACGCGCAATTTACTAGATGCAGTGCTGGTATCGGGGGTGGATGTAAAAAAAGTTATCATATCTGGTTCTGCTGCCGAATACGGTACTGTAACCGACAACAGTGTGCCTATAAAAGAAAATGGGCCAATTAGACCCACTAGCCTATACGGAACGGCTAAAGCTGAAGAAACAGCACTGGCGTTGCAGTTTGGTAAAGACCATAACATTAGCATTGTAGTGGCAAGAATATTTAATCCTATTGGGGTGAATATGAAACCAAAGTTTTTGGTGCCAAATATATTACACCAAGTAGAAATTATTAAAAACGGTGGACCTAATGAGATTACAATAAGCCGTGAGGATTCAATACGTGACTATATATATGTTAATGATATAGCCGGTGCTATAAAAGCAATAATTGAAGAACCTAAAAGCAAAGGCGTCTATAATGTAGGTACTGGCAAAAGCACTAGCAACGGAAGGCTTGTAGAACTTATAGTTGAAAATTGCGGGCTTAAATCTAAACCACAAATAATAGAGACAGCTAATGAGCCCGAGAAACCGGTTGCCAGCATAGCAGACATAACAAGAATACAAAATGAAATTGGGTGGAGTCCCCTATTTAATATTGAAAATACAGTAAAGGAAATAGTGAATGCCAAATAAAACTAGTACTAAAATACGAATGATTATTGCAGGTGCTGGCAAGGCAGGGCAACTTATATCAAAAGACTTACTCGACAATAAGGAATCAACATTTGAAGTAGTTGGATTTGTTGATGACGACAAAACTAAGCATGGTAAAAATATAAACGGTAAACCTGTACTGGGTTCAGTATCAGAACTTGCAGAATTCATACAAGACTTACAAGTAGCAGAAGTACTTATAGCTATACCGTCCGAACGGGGTAAAACAATTAGATATATTATAGAAAGCGCTGCGGGCCAAAAGGTTACATATAAAATTTTACCACGCATGTCAGAAGTCTTGATACAGGACTTTAAAGAAGATTACCTAAAATATATACGTAAAGTTAAACCAGAAGATTTGCTTGGTGGCGAAATACTAAAGTCAGACCAAAGTGAAATTACAAACTTCACAAAGGGACAAACCATATTAATCACAGGCGCCGCAGGCTCCATTGGATCTGAACTTAGCAGGCAAATAGCAGCCCATAACCCTAAACGCATTTTATTCTATGATTGGTGGGAGAACGGTATGTTTGAGCTACGCAATCAGTTACTAGAATTATATGGCGAAGAAAATATGGTATTTATTATTGGTGATATCAAAGATAGAAAACGCCTAGATAATACTATAAAAAAATATAAGCCTACCACTATATTCCACGCCGCAGCTTATAAGCACGTTCCTCTTATGGAGCATAATCCATCTGAGGCAATCAGGAACAATATTATAGGTACCAAGACTGTTGCAGAACTTGCTATAAAGAACAAAGTAAATAAATTTATACTAATATCTACAGACAAGGCAGTTAATCCCACGAATATAATGGGCGCAACCAAGCGTGCTGCAGAAAAAATACTTCACATATTGTCTGAAAGCCAGTCAACAACAACCTTTTGCTCGGTGCGTTTTGGCAATGTAATAAATAGTAATGGCAGTGCAATACCATTTTTTGAAAAGCAAATCGAAAAAGGTGGCCCCGTTACAGTTACGCATAAAGACATAACACGCTTCTTTATGACTATACCTGAAGCCGTACATCTTATATTGAAGGCTTGGGTTATTGGCGTAAACAATGACTTATTTGTACTAGATATGGGCGAACCGGTAAAAATATACGACTTAGCAAAGTGGCTTATAACACTAAATGGCTACAAACCAGAGGTAGATATAAAGATAGACATTATCGGATTACGACCTGGCGAGAAATTATATGAAGAAGTGCTAGTGGGGGAAGAAGAAACTAAAGTTGAGGGCATAGATAAAATATTTAGGACAAAAAACTTTATGAATTTTGATAAGCTTGCCTATTTAAATAACCTCGCACTGCTTACAGACTCGCTGGATGATGAAAGCTTGAATACTGAGTTTTTGAGAGAACGACTTAAGGGCATGGTATCTACCTACAAGCCAAGTAAGTAGCTGCAGTCTACTAAACTAAGCATTACTAAATTGACGCTTCTCTGTTTTATATATAGTATTAAGTGTATGCCTTATGTTTTACTTGTGCTTAATGTGATAATCATGACCAGTGGTCAGTTATTTTTTAAACGATCAGCCGATTACATTAATGATAATCCAAATCTGCAGTTTCCAATGTACTACTTAACAAATATATGGTTTTATATAGCTATTTCTTTATTTGTAGTATCTACTTTTGTTTGGACTCAAGTATTAACCAAATTACCACTTTCAGTGGCATACCCAATAGTTAGCTTCGCCTACATATTAACTGTAATGGGTGCTTACTTTATTTTCCATGAACGCATCACGCACTTAGGAATACTTGGTGTATTTTTGATAATGACGGGTATTACCTTCACGGTAATGCAGTAGGCTACTTACCGTAGCCTCTAAAAGAAAACGTAATAATAAACCATATCATCTGCATACCTAATTTGAATGCTTTCTTAAAGTCGCCGGTATAGCTAGATTCGCCAACCCTAGCCTGGTAATTAATTGGTATTTGTACAAAGGGTATATCAAAATGTTTTGTAAGTAACATCATTTCTGGGCCAAAAAACCCTGTTTTTATCCTAAAATTACTCTGAATTTTTTTTAGAGCTGGCTTTTTAATTAGCCTAAAAGTACAACCAACATCACTAAGGCTACTTGTTCTATATAGTAACTGCATCATTTTTGCCACGAACCAGTTGCCAGTTTTCAAAAAATGACCCATGTTAGCACCCTTACCAATAAAGTTCTTAACCGTACGGGATCCATACACCACATCAACGTCATCTACATACGATAAAAATTTATATATGTCGCTTGCTACAAAAGTATCATCAGGCTCACACACTACAATAAGATCGCCGGTAGCTTCTTTTAAGCCTCTTTGAATAGCCGAACCATAACCAGGCACACTTTCGAATACCTCTATGGCAGAAGTACCTTTTACTTGTTCTGAGGTGCCCTTAACAGCGTTATTATTGATTACAATAATCTCATCGATTATTTTTAAAGCCTCAAAATCTTTAATAACTTTACGGATGGAATCCTTCTCGTTATATGTTGGCAGTATTACAGAGATTTTTTGCTTTTTAAGCATTTTACGCCTCAAAAATCAGTAGCATTTGCTTACCCATTGGCTTAATAGGGCTATGCAAATACATTTTAGTTAGTAAATAACTTTTAGGTAATCTAGATTTTAGTGTAAGTGGTAAAAATCTAGGAACAACCTTCACTGATTTAAATCCGTATTCAAACATCAAGTCAGTTAAAGTAATATGTGTAAAAATAGTCTTATGTGTATAGTCGTCAAAATATTCCCGATATGCATAGCGAAAATTTGGACCTATTAGTATCAAGGCTCCACCTTTTTTAATTGCTCTTCGAACGCCCTTCATAGTCTGGTCGATCTGAGGTCTATCTAAATGCTCCATCAAATTACTAGAGAAAACTACATCTAAAGAGTTATCTGCTATAGATTCTAAAGACGTAGATGGTTTATTTATGAATGTAACATCCTTACCAATGTAATCTTTTACATCGGGGCCAATGTCTAAGCCGTATTTCTTTTTTGCACCTATAAGGTTAATAAAGTCCCCATAGCCGCAGCCCAAATCAAGAACAGCCTTATCTTGGCCAACATATGGCTGCAGGTATTCAGTAATCGCTCTCCAGACTTTTACGCGTCCCGGATCGAACTTAAATCTTGTCTTGTGATAGTTTTTATCGTTGTTAGCCATGTGTTATTTCATTCCTTAGATTTATAAATGATATAGTTACCAAATTGTTTTACGCGAATCGCATTTGCGTTAAGTATTTGTTTAATATCCGTGTAGTAGTCTATGTTATCTTGCCCGATACCTGTAGTCACGACATAGTATCTGACTGTACTACCCTGTAACAAGTTTATCAAGTCATTCTGCAGTAAAGGGTCAAAATAATAGCTGTAGCTTTCAATATATTTATTGTTTGTGTAGTAACCAACGTCTTTCATAGACCAAATAACCTCGTTAGGGCCCGTATTGGACCTAAGCCAAGAGGTGGTTTGATCTAGGCCCGTTTGACCATAAAGGTATTTTGTAGTATACGGTGAAGTAGCCTGGATTCTACTAATACTAACTTGGAACCCTATAGTAAAAAATATTAATAATACAAACAAGTTTGCAGCTATGTTACGGGTATTAATCCTAAGCAGTACATAGAAGGCAATTATTAGTGCAAACAGTACTAAAAGCCCCCCAAATGGCTTAGCATTCAAGAACATCTTGTCGCCCCAGAGTACTTTTTCGATCACAAATCCGAACAAAGTAGCAACAAGCGCATACAGCCAGTTAATTTTTAAGGCTCTATAATACCTGTCGTAAAAGAATATTATTGTTAGGATCATTAGCCCAAATACTGGGAATGGATACTTAAAGAACCCACCAAATGGCGAGATTAACGCAATATAGAATATGGACACAAGTAGACCAGTTAAAACAAGCAACTTCTTGATTTTTGTTTTTTCGGATTTGTCCTTATCAAACATGACTCCAATAAAAGAAATTCCAAAGAGCCCAACGACTGGCAGGGTAAGCCAATAAACAAAGTGTCGTACGTTATCCAAGTTTTTAATAGCACCAGTTATTGGACCATCGGTACTTGTGCCTTTTATGAATGAGTCTAATAAGAAACGATATGTGTATGTAGTAGATAGGCCAAGTAATTTGCAGTATACAAAGTAAGTAAACAAAAATGCCGATGCACCAAATATAGTCACTTTTAGTGTAAATAGTAGACTCTTTTTATAATCTTTAGATGTAGTGTAGGCCAGGCAAGCTAAAAGTGGCGGAATAATGAGTGGTGTAGTTAGTTTTGACCAAAGTGCTAAGCCAAACAATGATCCCAAAATAAGCAGTACCCTATTACTGGTATCTTTGTATCGCAATAAATATTTTAAAGAGTAGTAGATAAATAGTAATAAGACAACCGGTAAGACAGTAGTATCAATATCGGGTAGCGTGGTATTAGCAATTGTATAGGGGTTTAATAAAAACAGCCCTAATAGTAGCGCCTCTGCAGTAGGATTCTTTTTAGTAAGTTGCCGTAAAATAAGTATTAGTAGGTATGCAGTAATTAGTGTACATATAACCCCAAATAACCTAACAGATGTTTCGTTATAGCCGAAAACTTTAATAAATGATGCTAGCGAGTTTATGTATAGAGTCGGATGGTATGTCCCTACATGTACTGGTGACTCTTCCCCTCGGTAGTATATGGGTTTTGCTGTAAGGCTAGTAGCATGTGACACTATTGGGAAATCTATTTCGTCTAACACGAAGCTTTTACCTGCCTGTACAGCAACAAGCAAGACGAAAATAGAGACAATTAGAATTTTAAAATATTTATTTAGCATTTTATTAACGTTCAAAAATATTTAGCAGGTTCCTTAACTTATACACCATTAGACAATACTTTATAGTATAGCTTTTTTAAACCTATTCTTAAAGGCTAAACAGCGCTATTAACGGCTAATAATTGTACTACCCCAATTGTTGTACTGAATATAGTTACCGTCATCAACAATACCTATCCAATAGTAGTGTGTTCCAACGTCTGTAATTGTACGCGTATAGCCGGTAGTAAACTCTTTGACCTCATTTGCGTTAAAGTGCACAGGGCCTTGCCAGGCAATATCACGGTTTGCTCCGTTAAAAGTGCCTAAACGTCCCACTATTCCAACGCCATCAACATCTACAGGGACAGAAAGGTTATTGGTAATAGTAAACTTAGTTGCACTTAGATTTTCACCCAGCGCTGGGGAAGCGTTAGAGAATGTAATACCAGACACCGAGAAGCTAGGAACGCGGCTAATAATTGTACTACCCCAATTGTTGTACTGAATATAGTTACCGTCATCAACAATACCTATCCAATAGTAGTGTGTTCCAACGTCTGTAATTTTGCGCGTTATCCCCGTAATTGTCTTAGATGCATTTGGTGATCCCTTTGCTTCAAAACGTACAGGGCCTTGCCAGGCAATATCACGGTTTGCTCCGTTAAAAGTGCCTAAACGTCCCACTATTCCAACGCCATCAACATCAATAGCAACAGGTAAGTTGTTTGTTATTGTAATACTGGCAACGAGGTTTTCCCCCAATACAGGTGATGTGTTAGTGAAAGTAATGCCGGAAACCGAAAAGTTTGGCGTAGGTTCTACAGCAGAAAACTTTTTAACAGGACCTAGAGTTGTGTATGTACCGGCCAGGTAATTAGATACCCAATACGTAAAGGGGCCAGGCTTATCAATGTTGCGCGTGCCAGTTAATGATAACTCTGCGCCAGCTGCGATAACACCTGGGCCAACCCATGTAGCGTCATAATTATATTTATCATAAAATTTAACTGGTATACCAATTGCATCGTAGCTAATAGGGTAGGGTTCATTGTTTTTTAATTTTGCAGTAAAGGCAACATTCTGCCCGGCATAAATAGTTGGTGCATCTGTATTAAGCGCTTGCGATAGCGTTAAGTTTGCGGCATGCCCTGTTATAGTCGTGCCCCAATTGTTATATTGGATGTAGTTACCTTGGTACAAAATTGCAGGCCATATATTAACAGAACCCGTATCTAAGTTAGTGGTGGAAAATGTGTACTCTTTTGATGCGCCTGGTGCTAATATCGTAGGACCCTGCCAGCCAAAATCTCTGTTCGTGCCGCTAGTAATATTGCCAGCCCTGCCTACAGCCAAAGCCGTATCTATAGTTATTTGGTATGTAAAATTATTTTTGAACGAAACTTTATAGTCTAATTTTTGTCCTATTGCTGGGGTTGCATACGGTTGGGTAATTATTGTTACGGGCAGGCTATTTATAAATGACTGAGCATCTAAGCGCGTTGTTAGGCCAAACCAACGTTCGAACCACAATACAAAATTATAACTGCCACTATAATACATACCTGATGTGCCCATTGTAGGCAAGCCGTACAAGCCTTGCGGGTTGTTATACGCATGGGGGGTGTAACAGTAGAATGAGGCGGTAGCAGCGTTTGCAAGTGTATACGTAGCGTATCCCACGCCGTTATCATCTTTAAAAGTCACTGTAGCACCAGCGTATAGGCCCGTAGATCTATATATGGTAGTACCACCACATACATTGCCACCACTATTCCACCAGGTATTGTTACTGTTGGCCCGTTCATAGTGATAGCGTAGGGCCCAAGTACCATTATCTATTTGGTAAAAAAAGTTTGATGCACCGCAACCAGTACTATCTGGGCATCCATATCCCATTGCTTGATTAATTTGCCATGACGTTGGATTTACCGCTGTAGTAAGACTTTGTTCTTTTTGCATCGTGGATAGGATCACACGAGGGCTAACACCATAAATCCGCGCTGCATAATAAATAATTGAGGATGCGGGTATCGTTTGTCCACATGGCGCGCTAACCGCTGCGTATGCATTCATAGTTGCTGTATCGCTAGGTGCACCACAGGTAAGCGCGAAATTTAGATTAGCCAATCCAGCGCCTTTATCTACAAGAAATTGCTGAATTTGCGATGCATTCATAGAATTTGCATCAAGGAAGACATTGTTATCTATAAGCCTAGAGCCATCATAGGCAGCATGAGCTCGGGGTGCCCTAAGTGCTATCGTAGCCACAGAAATTATTAATACAAAAATGAAGAGTCGTAAATACTTATTATCAATGATTAATCTTTGAATACGTTGCATATTAACTATTTAAACCTTACCGGCACCTCGATGTTGCCATATTCTTTACCTGAATCAGCCATTCCATAGACGTCTATGCGACCACTTTTAGCGGTTGTCGAAAAGCTGATAACGCCAGAGAACTTACCGTTTATAACACTTAGCTGTCCCTGGGATATCATTCCAGATACATCGTCAATAACGCGGTAATATACAACAGTTAGTGTAGACTCGCCAGCGATAGAGTCCCCATTTACAAGCAGCTTATCTTTATAAGGTGCATATAATGTTATCTCGCCTGTTTTTGAAGTTGACCACTGAGATTTATCGGGTACGCTTGTTTGCTGACCTTGATTATCTGCAATAGCAGCGTCGCCTCTATTTTCTGGAGTTGTAGCTATAGGCCGATCGCCGCCGCTGGTAAAATTTTCTTGTGCCGAGGGTGCAGTACTTGTTGTCTTATCACCTGTATCGTTGTTGTCTTTTGTTGTAACCTTAGGGTATACAAAATACCCAATAACAGCCAATAACAAAGTTAAAACGACTATTAATAGAATTTTTTTATTGCGATTATTTTTTTTGTACTTAGCCATTTATTTATTTTACTACTTATACATAAGCATTTTATAATATTTATCCTAAAATGTACAGAAAATGCGTTACTTAAGTAGGCTGTTAAGATACTTACCGTAACCACTTTTTACAAGCGGTTCGGCTAGTTTTTGCAACTGTACTTTGTCAATGAAACCCTGGTTGTATGCAATCTCTTCGATGCAACCAATTTTTAGCCCCGTACGCTTTTCTATAACCTCTACAAAGGTTGATGCTTGGTGCATAGATTCGAACGTACCGGTATCTAACCAAGCACTACCGCGGTCCATAATTTGTACTTTTAGTTTACCGCGGTTTAAATACTCTTCGTTAACAGCTGTAATCTCTAGTTCGCCGCGGTCGCTTGGTTTAATTGTTTTTGCAATTTGTACTACATCGTTGTCATAAAAATACAGGCCTACTACTGCATAGCTAGACTTTGGTTGTGCTGGTTTTTCCTCGATACTTAGGGCATGCATATTGTCATCAAAATCTACCACACCGTAACGTTCTGGGTCAGATACCTGGTATGCAAAAACAACTGCACCATCAGGGTCGGTGCAGGCCTGTAAGCTTTGGCCAAAGCCGTAGCCGTGGAAAATATTATCCCCTAAAATTAATGCTACCTTGTCATTGCCTATAAACTCCTCGCCAATGATAAAGGCTTGGGCAAGGCCATCAGGTGAAGACTGGGTACAGTACTGAAGGTTAATCCCTAAGTCAGACCCGTCGCCAAGTAGGCGCTGAAAACTTTCGCTATCCTGGGGGGTGGTAATAACTAAAATATCTTTAATGCCCGCCATCATTAGCGTACCTAGCGGGTAGTACACCATTGGCTTGTCATATATTGGCATAAGCTGTTTGCTAATGCCCTTTGTTATTGGGTACAACCGAGTACCAGAACCACCTGCTAGAATAATGCCCTTCATTATAAACCTCTTTTACTAGGTATATACTACCATTTATTGGCTTTCTGCTATATAGCTAGCTAAGCCTGCACGCCAATCGTTAGTCTTAAAGCCTAGTTTTGATATTTTTGACATATCTAAGCCACTATTTGTAGGCCTATCGGCACTAAGTTTACCCACAAAGTACTCCGCTGCAGTGGTGTTGCTAACAGTTAAGTCGTTTTTATTAAGGTCTGTGTAAACTTGCCTTGCCACATCTGCCCAGCTTACGATTTCACCGCCATTGCTAAGGTTGTATGTTCCGTAAGGTGCGTTATTTGTAAGCAAAAAATCAATGCCTCGCACTAGTTCTGACGTGAAGGTTAATCTTCCAAACTGGTCTGCGACTACAGCAGGGCTAATGTTTTTAGCAGCTAACCCAATTATTGATTTTACAAAGTTTTTGCCATCGCCTATAACCCAACTGGTGCGCAAAATGTAAAACTTAGGTGCTAGCGATACTAATAAGTCGCCAGCAGCTTTGCTAGCGCCGTAAGCAGACAGGGGCGCAAAGGGCTCGTCTTCTGTATGCAATTGCTGGGTACCGTCAAACACGTAATCAGTAGATATATGCACTAATGTAATATCAAACTGCGCAGCCACAGCAACTAAGTTGCCTACAGCGTCGGCATTGACTGCCCATGCTGCTATGCGACCCGCTGGTGTCTCGGCGCCATCAACATTTGTGTATGCAGCTGCGTTAAAAATGACTTTAATACCAGTCCAGTTAAAGTCTTCGACCGATTGTTTGTTAGTAATATCTAGCTGGTCTTTATCTACACATTTGGCATTGGGGTATTTGGCCCGCAGGGCCAAACCTAATTGCCCGTTTGCACCAACTATAAAAATTTCAGAATCGTTCATGATTAGTTTTGCACCACATCTTTTAATAGCGGATGATTATTATCCTTGTCGGATGTAATAGCTTTTTCTTGGCTAATTGGCCATTGTATACCAAGTGCTGGGTCAAACAGGTTTACGAATGTATATTTTGTATCTGCAGACCAATGTTGGTTTACTAAGTATGTATAAGTAACATTGGGTTCTAGGGTTTGGTAGCCATTAGCTACACCACGGGGCACAAAAATTGCTTTATCTGGCGTTATTTCGCACATAAATACTGTGCCAAAACCGTCACCCGTGCGCAGGTCTACCCAAGCACCAAAAACCTTACCATTAGCAACACTGATAAATTTTTCCCAAGGCTCGGCGTGTAATCCACGCGTTACACCCATGTCTTGGTTATATGAAAAATTATTCTGTACGACTTCAAAAGTAGGTAAGCCCAATGCTTCCATTTTTGCTTTTTGGTAGTTTTCTTTAAACCAGCCACGGTTATCGCCGTGTATTTCAAGATCAACAACGTATAAGCCATTTATCGGGGATTCAGTTACGAATAAATCACTCATCTAACGTCCCTGTTCTTTATATTTATCTTCGGTAGCTTGCTTTTGGGGTTTCCACCACGCCTCGTTAGCAGTGTACCAGTCTATTGTAGCTTTTAGGCCATCTTCAAAACTAGTATATTGCGGTTGCCAGCCAAGTTCTTGTTGCAGTTTGCTGCTGTCAATTGCGTAGCGCATGTCATGGCCAGGCCTATCAGTAACGTGTTCATAGTCATTTGCATCTTTATCCATGGTGGTCAAAATCGCTTCAACAACATCTTTGTTATTTTTTTCGCCGTCGGCACCAATTAAGTAGGTTTCGCCAGATATTCCCTTTTCGATGATGGCTATCACGGCAGTGTTGTGGTCATCTACATGGATCCAGTCACGGACATTATTACCTGCACCATACAGTTTTGGTTTGCGACCTTCCAAAATCTCGGTTATTTGGCGTGGTATAAACTTTTCGACATGCTGACGTGGGCCGTAGTTGTTACTGCAGTTGCTAATTGTTGCATGTATGCCAAAGCTGCGCACCCAGGCGCGTACTAACAAGTCAGAACCAGCTTTAGTACTGCTGTAAGGGCTTGAGGGGTTGTATGGTGTGTTAGCTGTAAATTTGTTAGGGTCTTCTAGCTGTAGGTCGCCGTACACTTCGTCGGTGCTTATATGGTGTAGGTGTTTACCGTGTTTACGCACAGCTTCTAGTATTTTGTAGGTACCTATAAGATTACTTTCTATAAAAGGCCAGGGGTTAGCAAGCGAGTTATCGTTATGGGATTCGGCTGCAAAATGTATCACAACATCAGTTTCGGCCACTAGTTTATCTAATAATGCTTCGTCACAAATATCGCCTGTAACAAAGTTGATCTTATCTAGTATGGGCTCTAGCGTTGCAATATCGCCTGCATAGCTTAGTTTATCTATTACTGTAATATGCCAATCTGGACGTTGGGATAATGCTAAATATACAAAATTTGAACCGATAAACCCCGCACCACCTGTAACAAGTATTTTATTCATACACTAAGTGTACAAGTACGGCGTTGTTTTGGGTATTGTTAAAAACCTACTTTGTAACATTTGTACAAAATACAACGGTCTAGTTGTTTATTATTTTCGTTACTTTAGCTACAAGCTTATCAAGTTCATCTTGAGTTTTAGCCTCAGCGTTCAAGCGCATAACTGGCTCGGTATTACTAGCTCGTACGTTAAACCAGAAATCAGGATAATTAACAGTTAGGCCATCTAGCATGTCTTGCTCGCCACTAGTATATTCTTGCATTAAATTTTTAAGCACAGAATCTTTATTGGTAGTATCAAAATTCTTTTCTGGGATCATGGCATAGCGACGGTATTCGTCTACTAGTTCGGATAGTTTTTTACCGCTATTGGTAATTGCCTGCATAGCCGTTAAGGCAACAATAAGGCCCGAGTCAGCATCGTAGTTTTCTTTATAAAAGAAGTGACCAGTTGTTTCACCACCAAATACACCCCCAACTTGGCGCATAAGTGAACCAACATTTACTCTTCCAGCTTTCGAACGAATAGGGGTTCCGCCCCATTCTGTAATTAGTTCCTGAGTTGCTCGGCTGGTTCTTACATCGTGCACTATTTTACTACCAGGGTATTTATCTAAATACAGTTTTGCTACGATCGACATTAAATCGGTACCTAGCACAGGTCGTGCTTTATCATCTACAAACACAGCCCGGTCACCATCACCATCAAATGCTATACCAAAATCATAATTTTTCTCAGTGACTTTATTCATAAGATCTTGAAGATTTTCCATTTTTTGAGGATTTGCTTCATGGTTTGGAAAAGTACCGTCTAGATCAAAGTACATAGCCTCTGCCGCTATGGGCAACTTAGGAAGTATATGGGGTAGAATTGCCCCGGCCATACCATTACCAGCGTCAACGGCTATTTTAAAAGGCTTAATATTATCGATAAATCCAAGACAATGAGAGATCCATTCGTCAATTACCGATTTTTCAGTTATGCTCCCGATAGTTTCGGCCGTAGGCTTAAGTTGCTTATTAATACTTAAGTCGCGGATCTCGGATAACCCAGTGTCTAAGCCAACAGCGGTTACTTTGTCGCGGTATAATTTAATACCATTTTCATCACCAGCATTATGGCTTGCAGTAATAACTGCACCTCCACTTAAATCCCATTTGCCAACAGTAAAGTAAATCATGTCACTTGTTACTTCGCCAATGTCCCAAACGTCACGCCCTTGTGCGCGGAGGCCAGCAATAAAGGCTTTGCTTAAGGCTTCAGAGTCGGGCCGCATGTCACGACCCACTGCAACAATACCTTCTGTTGGTAGCCAATCGGCGAATGCTTTAGCAATGTCATTTGTAAATTCCGGGCTTAGTTCGGTGCCAACTTTTCCACGAATATCATACGACTTAAATATATCTGCAAGGGCCATACGTACTCCGAATAATTACATACTATTATTATTCTACAGTAACACTCTTGGCTAAGTTGCGGGGCTTGTCTATATTTTTACCTAGGTGCTTTGCAACATGGTAGGCAAATAGGTGTAGTACGGGCGCCGCTAGCAGGGGCTGCAATTGTTCTATGGTAGTAGGTATTTGTATAACATCATCGGCAATGCCCTGCAGCTGTTTGCTATCGTTACAAAGTGCAATAACAGGGCCGCTGCGAGCTTTGATTTCTTGGATGTTACTTATAGTTTTTTCAAACAATTCGCCCTGCAGTGCTAGTGCAAAAGTTGGGAAGTTGCTATCTATCATAGCTAACGGGCCATGCTTCATTTCGCCGCCGGCAAAGCCCTCGGCATGGATGTAGCTTAGTTCTTTTAGCTTTAAAGCACCCTCTAAAGCTAGTGGGTACATATAACGCCGGCCAATGTACAAAAAGTCGCGGTGGTGGGAATATTTTATGGCTAGTTTTTTGATTTGTGGTTCTAGTTTTAGTACTTGTTCTATTTGCTGTGGCAATGCATCTAGGTGAGCAATAACCTGTTTATATAACGGGCTGTTGCCGTTAGACAAGTACAGCGCAATTAGGGTAAGTACGGTAACTTGTGCCAAAAAGGCTTTAGTACTGGCAACAGATTGTTCAGCGCCGGCATGGCAGTACACACCCGCGTCGGTAGTGCGGGCGATGCTACTACCAACTGCGTTTACAACGCCCAGGCGTAACACTCCGAAGCCAGCAACCTTTTGCAGTGCCGCCAGTGTATCTGCCGTTTCACCAGATTGAGATACCGCCAAAATGGCTGTGCCGCGGCTTAGTGGTTCTTGCCGGTATTTAAACTCGCTAGCCTGCTGGACCTCTACGGGGATACCAGCTATTTCTTCAATTAAATATTCACCAACCAAGCTGGCATAATACGAAGTACCGCACGCCACAATAATAATGCGGTCAATATAGCGCAGCTGCTGTTCCACAAGTTCTAAACCACCTAGTTTTATTAGGTTTTGATCGGCACGCAGCCTACCTAGCAGTGCAGACCTAACGGTTTGTGGGGCCTCGTGGATTTCTTTTGTCATAAAGTCCGGGTAGTCGCCCAGCTGTGCGCTGTCAGGGTCATAGTCAAGTTCGGTAGGAGTGCGGTGTTGCGGTGCGCCGTCTTTAATATTAATTATGTGCGCGTCTTTTGCGTTAATAACAGCAGCTTCGTAGTCGTTTAAAAAGATAACTTTTTTAGTGTGTTCCATTATGGGTGTTGGGTCGCTGGCTATAAAGTTTTCGCCCTGGCCAATGCCAATTACTAGCGGGCTACTAAGCCGCGCCGCAAAAATTGTATCTGCAACCAGCGGGGTAACCATTACAATACTGTATGCACCGCGCAACTGTTTTAGGGTAGCCAAAAAGGCTTTTTGTACATCTTTTATACGTGCATATTCGTATGCAAGTAGCTGGGGAATAACCTCAGTATCTGTATCTGAGCTAAATACAGCGCCGTGCTTTTGAAGCAAAGTTTTAATAGCTTGGTAGTTTTCGATGATGCCGTTGTGCACTACAAAAAACTGTTTGGCAGTGTCGGTATGGGGGTGTGCATTACGTTCTAGCGGTGCACCATGCGTTGCCCAGCGGGTGTGCCCAATACCATAAGTGCCCTTAAACGGTTTTTTACTAAGTTCGCTTGCCACAGAATCTACACGGCCAACGCTTTTAAGCAGCTGCGGGTTGTTGCCTTGTATAACTACAATGCCCGTAGAATCATACCCGCGGTATTCTAGCGTGGCTAGACCATCTAAAATAAATGTTTGGGCCTGTTTGGGGCCTATGTATCCAATTATTCCGCACATAGGGGTAGTCCTTTGTAGTATCTAGTTTATAAATCTTTGCGTACTATTGCTTGTAAGTACGCAGTAGTAACACCATAGTCTTCCTAAGGGCCAAACTCACAGCTTTATTTACAACACCCTATTGTAATATGTACATATTAACTGTACAATTGAAATGAACATAAGGAATATACTATGACTACTAAAACAATCGACTCAACGGATTTACGCAACAACCTAAGTAATGCAATTACATCTGTACACAAGGGCCAAACATTACTTGTAAAAAAGCGCGGCCAATTACAGGTTGCCATGATAGATTTAGATACCTATGAAGATTTACTTGCTGCTAGTGACCCAGTAAACCTAAAAAACATACAACTAGCCAGGACACAGTACAAAAGTGGCGACACGCTGCGGTTTGATGAGGTTTTTGCGGGGCTATAGTAATGGCATACGAGTATGTGTTTACAAGGGTTGCGGCTAAAGATATTCAAAAACTAGATACTGCAATAAAAAAGCGCTTAAAGCAAAAGATGCTTTACTTTATAGCGCAGCCCGACCCGCTTTCATTATCTAAAAGACTAGTTGGCGGTAAGGCGGGCACATATAGGTGGCGGATAGGCGACTACAGAGTAGTGTTTGATATTGATGGCAACAAGATAATTATTCTACAGGTGCAGCATCGCCGCGACGTGTATCGATAGTAGACGATATAAACTGAGTATATGTATCTGTAACTAAATCATTCATTGCATCCCTAAAATGCTTGGGTGCAAACTGTTGGGATTTAGCCACAACGGTCTTTTTATTGAACTGTAGTTTTTGAAATAGCTGGATAGCATGGGATAGGCTGTAAACAGATTGTTTATCAAAAAACAGGCCGGTTTTTTCAGGTACTATGTAATCTAGCGCACCACCCGCTTTATAGGCAATAACAGGGCAGCCGGCTGCCATGGCCTCGACAGGTGTTATACCAAAATCGTCTAACCCAGCAAAAATAAAACCCTGGGCTGTTTGCATAGCCTGTATAACTTGTTGGCGGTTTGCGTTTTTAATAAGCACTACAGTTGGGCCGGCTAGTTTTTGCAGCTGAGTGTGCTGTGGGCCATCGCCAATAACAGTAAGCACTAAACCCAAAACATTGGCAGTTTTTACTGCTAGGTCGGTGCGCTTGTACGGTGTTTGCCGGCCAACCACCAAATAACCACTACGCTTATTAGGTTTGCTTGTCATAAATTCGGCCACATTAACTGGGGGGTGTATAACAACGCTTGTGCGGTTATAATATTTTTTAATTTGGGCAGAAATGTGTGTAGAATTTGCCACCATAACATGGGGGCGCTTGGCTGCCCGTTTGTCCCATGCGCGCATTGGCGCTACAAGTAACCTAAGCCCCAAACGCGCCAAAAAGTTAAAAGCCCCAAAGCCTGGGTCTTTAATATATTGATCGTAGCGACTCCAGTAATAATGGGTGGGTGCGTGGCAATAGTTAATGTGTAATACGCCCGCCGGTACCTTAATACCCTTGGCTTCGGCACCGCTGCTGCTAATAACCACGTCGTAACCAGTGAAGTCTAGCTGGCTAAACCAAAGCTGGCGTAAAAAGGGCACAAACTTACGGATTTTTACAAACACCAGTTTATTAAGGTAGCCAGTATTAACCTTGCGTCCTTGCAGCTTTTGTTGCCACTGAGGGCTAATGCAGCTGGTATACAGCGGCGCATCTGGGTACATGTCTAACAACTCGGCCACAACTTGCTCGGCACCGCCTAGTAGCATCCAGTCGTGCACAATAGCAATGCGCAGGGCGCCTGCTGGTGTACCAGCTGGTTCTGCCATTTAATCGCTCTTTCTGCTAAACAACCTGGTAAAAACTTGCAGGGCTGTTTTTGCCAAAATAGTAACATCAAACCAAAAGCTCCAGTTTTGTACATAATACAAATCTAGCCTACGGCGTTCACTAAACGGTATATCTTTACGGCCAGAAATTTGTGCCAAACCAGTTAGGCCAGATTTAACACTTAAAATTAGGTTTTTGTAGGCGTAGTTGTCTAGTTCGGCGGCAATAAGGGCCCTGGGGCCAACTAAGCTAATATCGCCCCGCAATATATTGTATAACTGGGGTAGTTCATCTAAACTTGTGCGCCGCAAAAAACGACCAACTGGTGTTATGCGCGGGTCTTTGGCAAGCCAGTCGCCGTTATTGCGGTACTTTTTGGCTAGGTGTGGTTTGCCCATCATGTCAAAGGCTTGTTCGGGCGTGGTGCCATCGTACTTTTGGTACTGTGATCTAAATTTGTAGATCTTAAATTGTGTATTAAAACGGGTTAGGCGGGTTTGCTTAAAAAAGATGCTACTTTTTGGGCTGGTAATTTTTTGGGCCAACATAATAAGCAAATACACCGGGCTTAAAACAATAATTGCCACGAAAGATACAGATATATCAAAAAGCCGCTTAGCAATACGCCCCCAGCCTACAAGTGCGGTTTGGTGCACCGATACAACCGGGATGTTTTGCAAAAGCTCAACATCAAGCTTACCTACAAATACATCGCTGTTGGCAGGTACAAACTTAAAAGCTATGTGGTTATCTTGGGCGTAGCCGCTAAGTTGGTCGTTAATAGTTTGGTCTTTATATAGTTGGGTCTGCACAATGCTGTGCACGCCTAGATTTTTTAGTGCCCGCAGCGCAACATCAAAACTATCGTACAGCTTGTTTTTGGGCACGCTACTTAGGTGCGCGCCGCTACCAACAACCCCAATCACATCGTAGCCAGTAAATGCAGTGTGGGATAGGCTGTTATAAAGTTCGTTTGTTATGGGGGTGCTGCCAATAAGTAACACGTGGTTTGTACCTATGTTGCGCGCAAACAAGCTACGTCTGGCTGCCCGCAAAACAGTGCGCGACAGCAATACCAGCAGCATACTGATGATAAAGCCGTAAATTGGTACTAAACGCGCCGGGAAAATAACCCTGGCGAGTACATATTCGCTACTTAGTAAAAATAGCAGGCCAATCACGCATCCTATAACAATGCGGGCGGCCTCGCTAAAACGGTTTTCGTATACTTCGTTTTTATATAGGTTTAACAGGGCAAAAATTAGCAACCAAAACGGTAACAAAAACAAAAATAAGTATAAATATGTTTCGGCCGGCACTTGTTCGATCAAGGGCCGGGTGTCTAGTTTAACCCTTATAATATAGGCTAGGGTAAACGCGGCTACCAGCGCCACAAAATCCCCGACTAGTAGAACAAAGCTATAAAGCAGTTGGGCGCTGTTTTTCATGTATGTAGACAGTATACCTGTTAGATGCGCATTAGTTAATGCCCAAGGCGCCAACAATGGTTAGCAGGCACCATACCTGTTACTATGTAAGTAACCATGAGAAGAACCGAAACGCTAAAGCATCGGCTAATACAATTTGCAGAATATATGATTGCCGGTGGAGCCTATTTTTGGGTAGGTTACGCAGCGTTTTTCGCATTTGATAAGGGGCTTGGCTGGAGCCTGTTTGCAGCCACAATGGTAGCTAACCTTATTGGCTGGACTGTGAACTTTTTGTTGCAGCGCTACTGGGTATTTAAAAACCCTAAGGCCAAAGGGCATATGGGCCAAACAACCGGGCGCTATGTAATTATTACCTTGGTTAATTTTGGTTTGAACTACCTTATTATATGGAGCTTACAAAAAGTTGGTATATCACCGTACATAGGCCAGTTTATATCTAGTGGTTTCTTTACAGTATGGAACTACGTTTGGTACAAGTATTGGGTGTTTCCCGACCGCTACAAAAAACCTAAAACAGCACGCAGGGCACATCGGTAATGGCAACAGTTAGGCCAACCAAAAAGCAAAAATTATTATTAGAATATATTGAGTCGTTTATTGCCGAACATGGCTATAGCCCCAGCTACCGCGAGATTATGAATGGTGTTGGTTATACGTCTGTGGCTACTGTGGCGCTACATATTAACAACCTTGTGGCCCGTGGGCACTTAATAAAACGTGAAAATTCAGCCAGATCACTAGAACCTACAAAAGCCGCTGTAGATCAATCTGCAACTAGCGTTAAACCAGATGAATCGGCTTGGCTATTTAGTGTTGTCGAACAGAAACTAAAACAGTTAGAAGCAAAATATACCCCAACCAATGCCGACGAACTATACGTATTAATAGGTGCTGTAAAAGTGCTAGGATTTAATGACCAAGCAATTGCCTACATTACCACACTAAAACACGTAGAGGCGGCAGCCCGTGCATAACAATAAAAAAGCCTTACTAACCACGTTGCTTATAGTAAGCATTGTTGCACTTTGCATTGTTATGGCGGGAATTGCTGTAGAACTAAGCCAATAACCCGCGCTTTAGGCCATAAATTGTATTAGTACACTCTAGGTTTAAAGACTTTTCTATGGCTATTTTTCAGACTATTTTCGTTTTAAGTACACGCTTTAACACCTGTAAGTTACAGCTTATTTGTAACATATATGACATACGTCAATTTAGTAGTGTGATAAAAATTATAGTAGTATTTAAAAAAACAGAGGAGATGAACGCTTTGGACAGTGCGATAACAAACAAGCTTGATCATTTCTTCTCTGGTTACCCTTTGCGCAAATATAAACGCGGCCAAATACTTATCCACGCAAATGATCAGCCCAAAAGTATTTATCAAATCTGTTCAGGTAAAGTACGCCAATACACTATAACTGATAGTGGTGACGAGATAGTTTTAGGACTATATAGGGCGAATGCGGTGTTTCCACTTTCTTTAACGATTACTGATGTTAAAAACGAGTATTTTTATGAAAGCTCAGAAGATTTGTCACTTAGAATAGCACCGGGCATGGCGTTAAAAGAATACTTATCTGAAAATCCTGACGCTGTGTATGGCCTTTTAAAAAACAATGAAGAGCTAAAGACAATATTGTTAAAGCGCATGTCCTACTTTATGGGTGGCAATGCATACACGCGTTTGCTTAACGAGCTAATTTTAGAATGCCAGCAGGTACCTAAAAGTAAGCTAAATTCATATCAACTTAAAGTGCACGAATATGAACTTGCCAATCAGGTGGGACTTAGCCGTGAAACAGCAAGCCGCGAGCTAAGAAAACTTAAACTAAAAGGCTTTATAAACGTCGGTCACAAATTTATTACGGTTGTGAACTTTTTAGGTATAAAAAACGAACTCCGTAAAATGTCTTAAATATTTTTCAAGCAAAACTAGTAGGTCTACTACTGTGGCCGTGATGTCTGCGCGATGACCAAGGCTTGTACTTATAGCGTGTACTTTCACGCCAACTTTTGGGTTGAAGTTTATTAGATTTTACTTTCCAGTTCGTTGTAGGCTCGTAAGATATGTCCACTAAATCAGTTATCTCGTTTACGTTGATTGGCCTGTTAAATAAATATGCATTTCTCATAATTTTCCCCCTTAGGTCTATTTACTCATGTTAAGCACATTAGTACCTTGACTAAAGTCAACTGTTAGTTGTTAGATATCACACAGTGTTACTAATTAGCGTAAAAAAATACTGCCCATTTAGGGGTGGCTTTTTTGCTTTAAAAAACTTGTACTTAAGATTATTTTGTATAGTATTGGTGCATGCCAGATATTCAAACAAAAACTATTTAAACTATGATTTCGCACGAATAATAATTTTATATCCCAAAAAAATACCAGTAACAAATAGAGCAATGCTTGCAAACGCAGCAAGTAAATTGCAGCCAGCTAAAAACAGTGTTGTATTGTCAAAAAGTGCTACATATGTAAGATCGTGAGCAAATTTAAATAATATGTTAAATCCAAATATTACCCAGGCTGCCATTACTACTGTAAATACCATACTAAGCACAAATTGCATTAAGCCGTGCAAAATATATTTTGTTGTACTGAATTTATCTGGGTGTACATAAAATAGGGCTAGTTTCCACTGCTGCCTAACTTCGTCTAATGAATGAATCGAAACTGATAAAATGGCATGCACAACCAAACCAGTAATAACCCACAATAAAAGGCTTATAACGCTCGTGGTAATCTTGTAGCCATCAATCCAACGCAAGAAAGTACTAAGGTAACTACCTATAGTTGTAAATATATAATCTATCCCAAAGATACCAAGATCACTTAGGTATTGTCCAAATATATCTGATACCAACAGGGTATATAATGCCAACGACCATATTAGAACGTACCCTAAATCTGTAAAATCAATGTCAAATTTATTCATTCTATTGCACCGTTACGGTAGTCACTTTTGGTTTGCCAAGTTTATATATGTAAGCATAAAAACTTTTTTACCTATTCTAAGTTTCTTACTTCAAGGCTAGATGTAATATCGTTCCATGGGTCGCCCAAAACTGAAGTCCAGTTACCTGTAAGAACTTTTGTGGCGCCGCTAAAACCGTTGCTTTGATACAAAATAACTTTACACCCTGCAGGTACTTTTACCGAACTTAAGCGGTTGTCACCTACGGTAATCTGTGACGCGTTATAACTACCGTTGCTAAGCGTCTGCGAAATGCCACCATAAGCCGCGTCTTTGAACAATACAACACTACCTACCAAGCACGTTTTAGGTGATCCGCTTGCTATAACATCAGCTAGGGATACTTCTAAGCTAGATGTTTTGTCGTTCCACGGGTCTTTGTTAAATCCAACCCAGTCACTTGTAAGTACTTGTGTTGCACCTGTATAGCCACTGCCTTGGTACAAAGTTAATTTACAACCTGTAGGAATTTTTGCTGAACTTACTGCGTTATCGCCTAGTGTAATCTGATTTGTTGCATATTTGCCAACGGTTATATTTTGCGATGTGCCTAAGTAGTTAGCATCTTTATAGACAGTAATACCAGAACACACGGGTGGTGGCACGGTCGTTACGCAGTTTGGGTATGTGCCGGTTGTGCCAGTAGGGCATGTCTGAAGCGTGATTTGACCACCAGCAATTACTGGCGCCTGGGTGGCAGGAGGTGCTGAAAGTGCAAGTTGTTGCACATCTGCCACAACAAACGCCCCGTTAACATCAACCAGTAAATCGGTTGCACTGCTTGTAAATACGCATACCTTACCGCTTCCTAGTTTTGAAATTACAAAGTTAGCAACACTACTGCTAGTTGTATAGTTGACGTTCGATGTATTAGGGGTACTAATACCGCATGGGTACACTGTCATATATCCGGCTGAGGCTGGATTAACAGCTGTAATGTTTAGAGCAGCAACCAATGCATCGCCTTTCACTCCTGCTCGTCCTGCAACCTGCACTTCGGTAACTGACCCAGCTGGGCGCGTACCTATGCCTAGATACTGTCCGTCTATTGTCGATGCACCAACACGGCTATCTAGGATGCGCGCAGGTAGAATGCTGCTATACGCAGTTACTGTATTAAATGATCCGTTTGCATCAACAAGTAAGCCTGTCGCGATATTTGTATATATACATACTTTGCCGTTGCCGAGTTTTGAAATTACAGCGTTAGAGACAACTTTCCCGGTAGTGTAGTTAACGCTAGATGTGTTTGGTGCGGTACTATCGCAAGGGAATACCGTTGCAAAGCCATTAGCTAATGGATTTAAGATAGTCACATTCATAGAAACAGCAGACGCAGTTGATGAGATTCCGGCCCTTCCTGCTACTTGTAACTGAGTAATAGAACCTGCCGCAAGCTGTCCTATATTAGTAAATTGTCCGTCAACAGTGCTGCCACCAATGCGAGTATCCATTAGACGAGACGGTACGACATTAGTATAAGATGCGCCTGAGCCGGCTGGGAATGCCCCACTAACATCAATCAACAACCCGGTGGCGCCACTTGTATATACGCATACCTTGCCACTGCCCAACTTTGAAATTACAAAGTTAGCGACCGTACTGCCAGTTGTATAGTTTACGTTTGATGTATTGGGGGTGCCAATACCGCACGGGTATACTGTCATGTATCCATCTGTAGTTGCACTTAGCGATGTTATGTTTAAAGAAGCAGACAAGGCATCTGCAGGCACGCCCGCTCGCCCGGCAACTTGTACTTCGGTAACTGACCCCGCGGGGCGCGTGCCAATGCCTAAGTATTGCCCATCTACAGTGGATGCGCCTGATCGGCTATCTAATATTCGGGCAGGGGTAATAGCTATATATGTGGTACCAGATAATATTGGCGCTGGGTCCTGTGGTGTTGGAAGTGGGCCGTTAAAATACGGGCTATAGTCTCGTAGTAATGCTGCTTGAGCAGTATGGAGTGGGCTACCGTAGGCTGGTGCCTTTGTGTAGCCACACGTATCCATCATAGTGGTGTCGCATGTGTGTACAAGACCAAAACCATGACCTCCTTCATGAGCGCCCAGCTGGTGTATGGCTTCGGGCCAACAGTTAGTCGACGAATACGTTGCGAATCCATAGTCAGCAACATTGACGTTATCCGTACTATTTACTGGGCCACCAAGACCAATGCAAATACCGTCGTTGCTCCAGCTGTGCATAATAATGGTATTGGTTTGTGTCATATAAAATTCCGGCAAAAGATTTAAATATGTTGCCATCTCCTGTGCGTACTTGCCTTGGTAAAAAGTCGTACATGCAGTAGAGCCATTTGGGCACGTTTGGTATTCAGCAACTGTTTTTTTAGCTCTAACAATTTCTACACTTGAAGTAGAAAACGTTTTGCCTAGCTGCGACCTATAATACACAGGAAGTGTTGCAGCAAGGTCATTCACCACGGTTTGTGCACTGGCTGGTACGGCCTGATCTGCTGCTATGACATATAAAAATCTTACTTTGCGATAGGGTTCAGCACTTGCTACACCAGATTTGTTTGTACTTTTTTTGTAAGGATTAGGTGATTTAAACTCCGGTATCTTTGGCAACACACGTACCTTAATTTTTTTACCATCGCTAGTTTTGAATATTTTATTACCTTTAGTAACCATGTCTTTAGCTTTTTTAGCATCAGCACCTGTAAGTCGTATAGACTGGACCTCGTTAGTATTTTTACTAACGGTGCCTGGTAAATCAGGTATTTTAGCCACTGTAGTATCCGCAACTTCAGCTGTTTTTATGGTCTCTAGTACAACATCATCAGGGTAAAAATCTTCTTTGGCTTTTGCGCACTCACTGTTTATGTAATCTGCAATTGCCGTAAAACTATCTGATTTTTCTTCAAGGTACAACGTGGCTCGCCTTTCGCCGGCACTAGTAATAAGGCTAAAGCTGGGGGTTGCGCCGGCAGGTGGGGCCAGGGTATCTGGCAGAGTCCTGACTAGTAAGTCGTCAAATTTAAGTGATCTAATTTTATCGACCATGACTGTAATTTCACTTGGGCTAAGCTGGCGCTGTTTTAAAGACATTAACGGGCTAACTTGGCTGTCCGAATGGCCGGCAGCGTGGGCACTACAAAGCATTAATCCGTTACCGTATAATAGTGCGGTGGGTGGCGAACCTTGGGCAAAATCATTTTGAACAAGTGGATGTGCCATAGTAGTTTCATAACGCAGCACTAGTTGATCGGCGCTAGACATAATACTGCCGTAATCATCTTCGGCTTTTACAATTTGTAGAATAATTGAGCCTATAACTGCAAAAATAATAACAAAAACAAGAGTTTTACCATTGTTAGAGTATGAATTAAATCGTTTTTTACTATTACCAAATTTGTCATTTATCCAAACCTTGTATTTGTTTGGTAGTTTTGTGCTTTGTCCTTCGCTTGTAAGAGTATTTTTTCTGAACTTCACGTTAACCCCTTTAGTAACAGATAATATATAATCCAAGTTTACACCTAATGTTTTTAGAACCATAGCTTTTTAAGTATTGACTTTTTAAAACGTTTATGGTAATATAATGCAATGAAAGAAATGAATTTTACTATCACCAACTCAGAAGGAACAGAAACTACTTACAGCTCTATTCCGCCAGACACAGCACCAGAGACTCCTGTAGACATTCCTACGGCTCATGTTTTTTGTGACGGTAATATGTATTCAGGCGACAACATACCTACAATTTGCAATACTGAAACTACAGCTGACACTACCGAAACAACGGCTGAAGTTGGTGTGACTCCAAAAGAAACATTGCCAATTACAGGCAACGAAACTATACCACTTAGCATTACTGCAGTAGTACTTTTAGCAGCTGGTGCTACAGCTAAACGCGTCTCACGCCGATAAACTGTATAAAACTTTTTGTAATAAAAAAAGAGGCACGATTTTGTGCCTCTTTTTAATTTGATGGAAGACTTGCACCCACAGGTGTAACCTACTAACTAAATAACTTGAACTTTGACTATCGAACTTGATTGGTTACATATATTAACGTGCTGTTTCACTTGATCTTCCAAGCACTAATTTACCAAACTACAAATAGTGCGTCAAGAGTTTTTTAAACAAAAACATCTTCGAGTGCTTTTGGGTGAATACTAGGAAATAATTCATTAGCGCGTGAATTAGTAACTATCATAGGGTTAGAAAGTGACTCTACCATTATCCTACCCACTTTTGCGTGTACCTTTGGAGTAAATAAGTTTAGCCACAATGCAGCGACAGTGATAGGAATAACATGAAATTTAATTATTAGCATTTTTTTATTTCTCCAGGCTGCGTATCGCTTCATTAGGTCGCCGTAAGACAATTGTTCTGGGCCACCAATCTCGACTATCTGGTGTTGAGTGGTTTGCAGATCTAAAGCCGCAACTAGGTAGCTAATTGCATCTTGTAAACCAATAGGTTGCGTTAGTGTCTTTGCCCACTTTGGCAAGGTTAATATAGGTAGTTTATGAATAAGATTAGTTATTATATCGTATGAAATACTACCGTGGCCTACTACCATTGATGCCCTAAATTCTATTACTTGTGCCGGCCCATTCTTTAGTATTTTGCCCGTTTTATGCCTACTTTTAAGATGCTTTGATAACTTTTCGTTATCATTGCCAAGCCCACCCAGGTAGATTACTCGCTTTACCGTAGACCCGTGAATTGCTAGACAAAAACTTTCAGCCGCGTCAGATTCAGCTTTTGCAAAATCAATCTTCTTTTGAGCCATCATATGAATTAAGTAGTACGCAACGTCACAATCTTTTAAATAATCTGCAAGAAGGTTTGTGTCAAATACATCTACATTATGCTTGTGTAAACGTTGGTGTGACACCGTCATCGATTCCGCATTAGTAGATAGGGCTACTATCGTGTGGTTTGTTTTAGAAATAAGGCTATCAATTAAATTGCTACCTATATATCCGTTTGCTCCTAATATTGCTATCTTCACTAGAGTATTGTAACAAAAAATTGCATGTTTATTATTTATATAAGCGGTTTCTTTTGTTCCATCTTTTCTGCAAGTTTTAAAACAATACCCATTCTAAAGTTATTTTTTAGCTTTTCACGGTGCTTGATAAGAAAAGCCCAGTACAGCTTGTTATAATCACTATTTTTAGCTTCGTCTAGGCTAGGCCACCAACTACCCATTTTTTGTAAGTAATTTCCACCTGATATATACGGTTTGGTTGCTAAAATCCCACCGTCGGCATATTGGCTCATGCCTTGCACGTTGGGCACCATTACCCATTCGTATGCATCAACGTACATACTACTAAACCATTTGTAAACCGATTTGGGGTCGTATTCGTTAAGCAAAAACCAGTTGCCTAGTACCATCAGTCTTTCTATATGGTGATTGTAACCATAAAGATGCACAGTTCTAAGAACTGACTTTACGGGTACTGGTAGTTGTTGCTGCTCAAACGACTTATCATACCACCAGCTTTCGAGTTGTTTTGTAAAACCAAAGTAGTTTGCATTCATAAGCTCGGGCGTCTGTACGTACATTCCATGCATGTACTCGCGCCAGCCTAATATTTGCCTTACAAATCCCTCAACCGAATTGAGTGGCAAGCTACCATTTTGGTATGCTGCTAGTGCTCGTTTAATGACCACATCAGGTGTTAAAAGACCAATGTTTATTAGCGGTGAAAGTACGCTATGAAATAAAAATGCCTCGCCGTTTTTAGATGCGTCTTCATACACTCCAAATAGGGCTAGTCTGGTATTAGTGAAATCTTCGAGCCACGCGTCGGACGTCTTAAAATCAGTCGGTAACCAAAATTTACTACCGTCGCCAGGATTAGTGGGAAACATTTTATCTACTAGTTCTATGACAGCTTGAGTGTTTTTATCATGTGGATGTGGTGATAGTTGGGGAATTGTAACGCCTGTTTTTGGGAGTGGTTTTTGATTTTCAGAATCGTAATTCCATTTTCCAGATTCTGGTTGGCCGTTGTTCATGAGTATGCCTGTACGTTTTCTTTGAAATCGATAAAATGTTTCCATTAGTGGCTTTTTTTGGGCGCTATACCATTCCCGAAAACTGTCTGTACTAGTTATGAACTGTATATTTGAACTAATTTTATAGCTGATATTTTGTTTGATACATAGCTCAATAAGCATCTTTTGTGGGGCGCTGTCGCTCGTTTCCATCCACTTGAGTTCTGAAATCTCGTACTGTGCCAATATGTCTTCAAGCGACTGCCTAAAAGTTACGTTTTCATTTAATTTTGTATAAATAACATTTTTATTTAGTGAAAGGGTATAGTCACGGTAATTTCGCATTGCTGCCAGTACAAGTACTAGTTTATGCTTGTGATAATTCAGGCTAGAACATATATCGTGTGCTTCGATCATGATAATAATGTCACCATCTTGTGATTCTGTAATTGCAGGGTGGTTGCGTACCAGCTGGTTGCCAAGAACTATATATGCTGTTTTCATATACTTAATAGTATAATTTAGTTTATGAATTATAAGTCAAAATTTGTTACCAAAAATGTGCAATCAAAAATATCGCGGCGAAAAAGAAACCGCTATCATAACGATGCTGCACTTTTCCCGGACAATAACTTAAGTGTTGATCGAAAACGCAGAAAAGCAGCTAAAAAACAGTTTAATTAAACTAGCCTTTCCAAGTCTAAGAATGAAAGTCCCACCCTAATTGAGCAGTTCTAAAATTTTGATCTACTGAATGGCATAATTGGTAATTAAAGACCAAGAACATAGTCTAGCTTACATGCATTAATTTGGTAATCACTTTCTAAAACAAATTCTTCATTCTTTCTTTTATGCTGTCTTCATTATGGCCACCACTGCACGATGCCGGATCTTTTGTTGCATTGTACTTTTCTGCTGATATAGCGACACTACTAAATTGCTTATCAATTTCATCTTTTGTTGAAGTACCGTAACTTACAAGAAGCCTATCTTTATTTTCGATAACTCGGTTGGTAATATTACTTACCTCTTCACCATTTAATACAAAGGTTACCTTTTTAGTTTCGGTATTAACCAACAACACATCTGAAGTATCCAAGTATTTATTACCGACATTCCAATTTATATTCTGGAAAAAATTGCCCCAAGTAACAGCACTATCTTCAATGTGTACTGCATCTTTAATGTTTTCATGTATATGTGCGCGTTCACCATGATTCTTCTCGGTGCTTATGCTACATTCAGAAATTTCTTCGTACAGTAACGGATTACTAAACTGTTCTTGCTTGCCGTCAATATATACGGCAAAGTTGGCATGATAATGTACATCTTTTGGCGGCTGATATGACACGAATCTTACGACTAATACTACCAACATGCCTATTAGTATGCCCGTTATGCCTATAACAGTCTTGTTTAAGCTTTTAAGCTTTACAATTTTCATATATTCTCCAGGTAATTTTTACTATTTAATATATTAATTCCTGCTCATTGTGCACCTTTTAGAAATAATGTTTTTAGTTTGTGTAGTTCCATTCTTTTTGCCACTGCTTCATTTGTTGTATTTCTTTGGTTTGAGCGATTACTATTGCAACAGTTAGATCTTTGACTTCCTGATGTTGTGCGTTGGTTTTACCCGGAGCTGCCATATTGATAGCAGATTGATGGTGCATAATCATCTGACTTAAGAAGGCCCTATCGAAGGCTTCTCCGGTTTTGCCGTTCAAGTCGTTCATCATGCCAGCGTTATTGTCCATCATACCCATAGAGCTGTGATCTATCATCATCTCGCCACTACTCGCTGGGTAGCCCCAAGTTTTCTGCCAAGCAGTCATATTGGTTATCTCGCTTGTTTGTGCAGATATAATAGCAGTTGCAAGAGTCTTAATTTCCTGGTGCTTGGCATTTGTAATTGCAAGTTTTGCCATATCTACAGCCCCTTGGTGATGAGCAATCATATTTGCCAGAAACATTCGGTCATATTCCTCGCCTTTAAGTACGCTATACATTTTGTAATCAGCCGAGTTCTTGTCTACAAGACCACTTGAACTGTTTGCCTGCGATGAGTTATTACCCATCATATTGTTGCCCATCATTCCGTTATCATTATTGCTGATAGCGTAGATACTGACCCATGCGATTGCTACGATTGCGACTATTGCCACGATTAGTGTGTTCTTGTTCTTCATAAGTTTCTCCTTAAGGGTTATGTTTAAGATATTGTTTTAGTGAGCAAACAAATCTTAGACCCTAAAGACACTGTACAGAATATGTATGGGTACTTTTGGAGGTGGTTTTACGGAGTATGCATAGAGCTTTTGGCTTACATGAGTTTCGCTAAAATCACAAACTTTGATATGAGTGTAAAACGGCACTGATGGCTCATCATCCTCTTCGTCAGATTCTAAGTTGACCACCTCATCTTTTTTGATAACAGCCGTATAGCATAGGGTTGCACAAGTTGCCGAGTTGCTCGTTTTATGATTCATCCCGCTCATTTCATGGGGCCCCATTGGCATTGCCGAAGCGCGTAGGGATAGACCGAATGTATTCAGAAGTAGAAGTGTTAAGACGGCCGCTATATTTGTAAGTAATTTCTTCATGGTTACCTTAGTTAGTACTTTCGTAAGATTTGATCATTTATGCTTTTATTCGTTTATAGTCTACGTACTTGCCAGATGTTGGGGTAATTCTGATGATAGTAAAGGCTCCATCTGACAGCTTCGTAACCGGTGGCGGTTGAATCTCGCCTCCATAGTTCCGAGCCTTAGTTATTGTAGCAAATACGTAGTCTTTAGTTGGTTGATGTGTCTCAATTTCTGCAAAGCCCTGGATGGTTAGTGTTTGTGCTTCATCTGCTTCGAATATAGTAAGCGACACCTGGCTGTGGCCCAGAATATTACGTGCCTTAGCAGTACCCGACTTAGTTAAAATAAAAATATGGTTCAATTGGTCAACCATGTAATAGGTAACGTCACCAAAGACGTTACCGGTACGGTCCATTGACGATACAACTGCAGTGTCATGGTCTTTCAAGAACACTAGCGCCTGGTCATCTAAGAAATGCATTGGTGAGTCGGGAGCTACCGGTATAGCAGAAACGGCTGGGGTGATAGAGTTTATAACCAAAACTGGCTGTTCAACATCATTTTCCAGCCGTCTTGTTTCTATATATTTAACAAATTGTTGCGCTGATTTAGCGTTGACATAATGGATTGTGTAATCAGCGATACGGGTATGGAGAGTAACAGTGTAGAATAAGCCACCACGATTAATTAATACACCAGAAACTACTTCATAAGTCAGCTCATCACTAGTGGTGAAAAACGGCTTGCGGTCTAAGAAAATAACCCGGTGGTCGGTTGCAATAAGCATTGCAGAACCATTTTCGTATCTTCCGTAAATAGCACCCATGATATGTTCGTCATCATGAATTATCTCTGGTAAATAACGACTTTCGGATCTCATTAATCCATAGCCTGTAATACCGGCCGTGCTAAGTTCTTGCCTAACCCTTGTAGCTTTCGATATATTACTCATATCTTTATTAAATCCTTCTCAACGCGCTTTAACATAACAGCGTTAACAGCCACAAAGATGGACGACAACGACATCAGTAGTGCAGCGAATTCAGGACGCAGAGAAATACCGTAGGCTGGGTAGAGAACACCGGCAGCAATGGGTATAGCACCTAAGTTGTAGACGCTTGCCCAGCCCAGATTTTGCTTCATCTTTCGAATAGTCGCTTTGCTGAGCCGTATGGCACGAATAATGTCAGCCGGATCAGATTTCATGAGTACAATCTTTGCAGTAGCAATGGCTACATCAGTACCGGCGCCAATCGCAATACCAATGTCAGCTTGAGCGAGGGCGGGAGCATCATTTACTCCATCACCGACCATGGCAGTAAATTTGCCTTCTTTTTGTAATTTTTTCACATAATTTGCTTTGTCTTCTGGCAGGACTTCGGCATAATAACGATCGATACCGAGTTGGCTTGCTACTGCTTGGGCTGTCTTTTTATTGTCACCAGTGATCATTACGACTTCTAGCCCCATTTGTTTCATAGCAACTATCGCCTTTTTAGCTGTAGGTTTAAGTTCATCCGAAGCAGCAACAACACCCGCTACTTTGCCGTCAATGGCAGCTATCATCAGTGTTTTACCCTCACCTAGCAATTTATCTATGTCAGCCTTTATAGTAACAGTTGAGACCTTACGATCTTTCATAAGTCGCTCAGTACCAACTAGGACTCGCTTACCATCGACTGTCGCTTCAACCCCTAGACCCGCCAGGTTAGCAAAGCCTTTGACTATACCTAATTTAATCTTACGTTTGTTGGCCTCATTTAAAACAGTTTGGGCTAACGGGTGGCTTGACCCACTCTCGGCAGCAGCGATGCTAGCTATTAAGTCTTTTTCTTTAAACCCCAATGCACTTATGACATCAGTGATCACTGGCTTGCCCTCGGTTAGCGTACCTGTTTTATCCAGCACTACGGCTTGAATCTTTGAAGCTTGTTCTAG
>JAYUWM010000064.1:0-5165 GCA_043753565.1 bacterium | reverse complement strand
TAGAACTAGATGAAGAGCCTATACAGGCCCTAGTGCGTGAACTGTCAGAAGAAGCTGGCTTTGCAGAGACAGATTACGAAATAGTTACAACTCAAGATCAGCCCAAAACTTCAACAGCAGTAACGCTACCTGCACCTTTCAGCGTCGTGATATATAAATATGGTGATCTAGCTCATAAGCATATAGATTTACCATATATAATTCAAAGTAAAACAGATCTTTTAAAACCAGTGCAAGGTGAATCTAATCAAATAGATTGGTTTACGATTAAGCAAATGCAGGGTCTTTATAAAGAAGGACAACTAGAAATCAGTACGCTACAAATCTGCGAATGGATTTTTGCAAAACACTTTCCAGATTCCCAGTAAAAACTACAATACATCTTGCTTGCGCCTAAGTAAGCCCGCGACGTACACTATATCTAGTTATGAACGAGGGTACACTGCCACTACAACCAGTGTCGTCGTTGCCAACAGGTGGAGTGTATAGCAACCGGCAAATTAAACAGGCCATTTCTAATGGCCATATTGTGTTTCACCCATACATTGAAGAGCACATTGCTGGTAGCAGCATAGATGTAACCCTTGGTCACTGGTTCTACCGCACCGAACGCAGCGGTAGCGGTGGCTTTTATAACCCCTTTGATGAAGGCGATGTAAACCGCTATTTTGATGGGCCACACCAAGCCGATGTACATAGCATGTGGGCAGAGGCGAATGGTCGTAAGCTTTTTGTAGGCATACCGGCAGATCAACAAGTTATTGTGCTTAGACCAGGCGAACGTATTTTGGCACATACACACGAATTTATTGGTATAAAAGCGCCTGGTACTAGCACAATGCAAGCCCGCAGTACTTGGGGCCGTAACGGAATAGCCGTGTGCCTAGATGCTGGCTGGGGAGACCCTGGCTATGTTAACCGTTGGACTATGGAAATATACAACATGAATCAACACGAGAGTGTTGTATTGCCGGTAGGCGAACGTATTGCACAAATTGTTTTTTATCACACTGGCCCTGTTGATATGGAATACTCAGAACTAAGCGGTAAATATCAACCAGGCACTGCCGATGACTTAGTTGGCCTAATTAATAGTTGGCGTCCTGAACAAATGTTGCCAAGAGCCTATAAAGACAATAGACGAAAGCCGAGGGATATATGAGCAACCGCAAAGGAACGTTTATTGTTATAGAGGGCACTGATGGCTCTGGCAAAGGCACACAGTTCGAACTTCTGGCAAAGCGGCTAGCCGAATCTGGTCATGACGTCGTACAGTTTGATTTTCCGCAGTACGATATGGCTTCAAGCCATTTTGTTAAAGAATATCTAAATGGTAAATTTGGTACTGCTGACCAGGTTGGACCCTATACGGGATCATTATTCTTTTCACTTGACCGCTATAGTGCAAAAGATAAAATACAGCTTGCACTTGATGAAGGCAAAGTGGTAATTTGCAACCGCTTTACCGGTAGTAATATGGCGCACCAAGGTACAAAATTTAATAACAGCGAAGAACGACGCGGCTATTTTATATGGCTTGATAACCTAGAATTCCAAATGCTGGGTATACCACGTCCAGACCGCAGTATAGTGCTACGTGTACCAGCTAAGGTAGCGCAGCAACTTGTAGACCAAAAAGAAACCCGTAGCTATACAGATAAAAAGCGCGACATCCATGAGGCAGATTTGGAGCACTTACAGAAATCTGTCGAAGTATATGATGACTTGTGTTCACTTTTTCCGAAAGATTTTATTCGTATCGATTGTGTACGTAGCGACAAACTTATGAGCATACCGCAGATACACGACATTTTGTGGGAAACTATCCAGCCACTTTTGCCACCGACTGATGGGCAAGTTGGCACAATAACAAACGTTAGCAAACCTGAGACTACTGCACCAGTTTTAGCCAACCAACCTGCTTATGTGGCTAAAGACAAAGACGGACAGTTTATTATTACAGCTGAAGGCGAATCGTTTTTATCAGAAGCCGTGACTGATACAAAAGGTAATGTTTATGCTTTTACAGATAAAATGAGCGCTACCACAATTGCTGCCGCAATGGCGCGCTTATCACGCCGTGCAGATGATATGCGCATTACTATCTTAGATGAATTTGCTAGTGCTGCAGGCAAAGACGATAAGCTACTACGGCGTGTTATAACAGCTTACGGCGATGATTCTGTGCAGCAACTTGTTGGGCAGCATGTTGTTGTTGAAGGCGCCAGCAATTTACTAACAAAAAAGCTAGAGTGGGGACGTTTGGCGGCGTATCTAGAACAATCTACACGCTATATTTATTTTGATCAAAAAGACCAAAGCGGTAAGTACCGTTATTACGTACCTGAAAATCTAGATAATAAAACACGCGTAGTTTACGTTCAATTTATGAATGCTATATTTGACCTGTACTCAGGCATGGTACGCCAACTAACCGACTACGTACGAAAAGGTTCTGATGTACCAAAAGCTGAACAAGATGTAGCATGGCAAGGCGCCACACGTGCCCAGGCCTGTGATGCAATTCGTACTGTGCTACCAGTAGCTACTAAGAGCACTGTCGGTATATACGCCAGCGGCCAGGCACTCGAAAGCCTAATTATGCACTTACTGTCAGATGATTTACCAGAAGCCCAGGTTGTAGGGAAGCAACTATTAACAGAAGCGCGCAAAGTAGCCGGTACTTTTTTAGAGCGAGCAGACAAACCTGAACGTGGTGGCGCACTGATTGCCTATAGAGCTAACACTTATAATAGCGTTAAAAAAATGGCTGATAAGTTACTTCCAAAAACCTACGCTACCCAACAAGACGCTGTAACCCTAACCGACTTTTGGCCTCGTAACGAACTAGACTTGTGTGCAGACATCTTATACGAGCACAGTAGTCTGTCCTTGCAAGAAATACGTGAGCAAACCAATCAAATGAATATCAAAAAAAAGCAGGATATACTAACAACATATTTTGGGGAACGCCTTAATAGGCGTCACCGACCAGGTAGAGCCCTAGAAAAGGCTCACTACAGTTGGGATTTAGTGTGTGACTACGGTATTTTTCGTGATTTACAGCGTCACCGCATTGTAGATGATTTGGAATGGCAATTTTTGACACCACGTTACGGTTATGAGATTCCACAACTGGTAGAAGATGCGGGTCTAACCGATGATTTTGAAAAATGCTTTGAACTTAGCCTAGAACTTTATAGTACGCTGCAAGCTAAAGACTACGAGCTGGAGGCTCAGTATGCAGTGCTATTGGGGCATAAAATGCGTTGGAAGGTTACATACAACGCACGTGAAGCATTCCACCTCCACGAACTTCGTACTACTCCGCAGGGCCACCCAGGCTACCGTAAACTAGTCATGCAAATGCACGACAGATTAGCAGAAGTTCATCCACTACTTGCCAGTGGTATGCGTTTTGTTAATACAGATGAAGATCCTTCACTGACTAGGCTTGCAGCCGAGCGCGCTACACAATTTAAATTGCAGCAATTAGACAAAGCGGATAAGTAACTTAAACTATCTCGGGCATATGCAGCGAATAGGTTACGCCTGTTTGTAGCACTGAATCTTGAGATTGATCATTTGCTGCCGTGCTACAAATAACCTCACGCTTAAGCAAAATATTGCCCATGCTACTGGGCAGTACTGTATGGCCACGGGACATCTCTACATCTAGCCCATAGTAGCTAGCAATAGCCCTGTCTTGATTTTCGTGCAATTGGTAGCCACTTACAAAATGCCCCGCGAACCCCTGTTCGCCGCGCTTGGCCATTGCATTTATGCGTCCAACTATTTCTTGAATATTATGTTCAAATAATTCGTGCTGAAGTGTTTCTTGTATACTCATTTATTCCTCTACCAAAAGTAACTATACAACTTTCATACGCATATGCAACAGATTATTATTGACATCTACAAGCAAAGGGTTACCATAAAAGTATGGTACGTAAATATGTAACAGCAAAGCTTAACCTCGTGATTATTGCACTGGGCTGTGTTGCATATGGGTTGAAGCCAGGTTTTTAAACCGCATCACAGTCAAGAACAATAGGCTTCAACCGAAGCCTATTTTTAATATAAGGAGTTATTTATGGAAACATACGCTACCGACCCAAGTGTACAGAGTATAGTTGATGCAATTATGGCGTCGCCAACTGGTGAAATCGACGATAATTTACAGCCAATGAAAAGTTACGAAGCAATAGGAACTAAAGCAATACAAGGATACAACTATGGAAACAGCACAACCGCTACCAGATCAACAACCAAGGCCTAGCACCGAACAGACTATGAACGATTCGCTACGCTTGCAGTTCAAGCTTGGTCATATATCAACCCTAGAACTTACAGAGCCTCACATTTTTAGAGCTGTAGAATAGGTTAGCTCTAGCTATTCTGTTACCAGAGTAGTGTTTACTAAGTTTTTTAGCGCCAGGGTCGCTGCTCGTCTTTCGCGCGCCTTTAGCGATTGATCATAGTAGTTAAGCCTACAGCCTTCAAGTCCAGCAATTAAAACACCTGAAGCAACACGTCTTTCTTGCGTACAAAGCTTATCCATTAGTATTTGCATTGCAGTATTAACAAGCGCATACCCATAACCTTCTATATAGTCTTTGGGCTTCAGACTTATTTCTGTAAAACCATCAACAAGTATACCTGCTGGCTTAGATAACATCCACGGTTCGCTTTCAACAACCAAACTTTTACCAATAATATCACCGTCAAGAGCCAGATTAGCCAACAATTCACCTGCCTGCATACCAGATAATAGTTGTGCATGATCGGGATTTGCAGAAATTTCACTCATATTGTCTCCTATTGCATTTTAATGCGTATAGAACCCTAAAAAAGAGGTAACTATATGCCGTGGGTACGCTACTAGCTCGGCTTATCTCAAAGCGTCCAAATACAAGATAAGTTTCAATGCTGACTTAAAGTTTATAACAATACTATTATACTACTTAATGTTGTATAATGCAAAGCTTGTATTGAAACTATTGACTGTATCTGTTATAGTTATTTAGTTACCCAAGACAGTGGCAGCTGTAAAAAGCTTAATAATGCCACCGAGGCAATAAGATTAACATCTTTTTGTTTTTGAGCATAACAACGCTGTCTTTTGATTTTCAAGAGGCAGTTTTTTAATGCTTGGTAGCAATCTA
>JAYUWM010000063.1:0-5200 GCA_043753565.1 bacterium | reverse complement strand
AAACAGTTAAAATTGGTGAACGCCGTGTGCGCGACAAATTTATAAGGCAACTGACAGATATTCAGTACCAACGCAATGATATAGATTTTCACAGGGGTACTTTTAGGGTTCGCGGCGAAGTAATCGACGTTTTCCCGGCCAGCGAAGAAGTCGCCTACCGTATAGAATTTTATGACGATGTTGTTGAACGCATTACACAGATCCAACCTCTAACTGGTGAAGTACTTAACAAACCCAAGCAAGTAACTATCTACCCAAGTAGTCACTATGTTACTCCTTTCGATAAATTAAAAGGTGCCATAGCTAAAATTCAGTTCGAACTAGATGAGCGCATTAAGCTATTTAACACAGAAAATAAACTGCTAGAAGCACAGCGCTTGCAGCAACGCACCCGCTTCGACATAGAGATGTTAGAACAAACAGGTTTTGTAAAAGGAATCGAAAACTATAGTCGCTATTTAACAGACCGCGAATCGGGCGAACAACCAGCTACACTTCTTGATTACTTCCCAGATGATTACCTGCTTATGATAGACGAAAGTCACATGACTATGCCGCAAATACGCGGTATGTACAACGGCGACAGGGCCCGCAAAGAAGTTTTAGTTGATTATGGTTTTAGGCTGCCAAGTGCACTAGACAACCGCCCGCTAAAATTTACCGAATTCGAGAAGCATGTAAATCAGGCGGTGTATGTTAGTGCTACCCCGGCAGAATACGAACTAAGCCGCGGTGGTACGCCCATAGAACAAGTAATACGCCCAACAGGCTTACTAGATCCACCAATTACCATAAGGCCAACTGGTAACCAGGTGGACGATTTACTAGGCGAGATCCGCGAAGTTATTGCCAAGGGCCAACGCGTTTTGGTAACTACACTTACCAAGCGAATGAGCGAAGACCTTACCGACTATTTGCAGGAACTAGGCGTGAAGGTTGCGTACCTGCACAGCGATGTTGAAACACTTGACCGTACTGATATTTTGCGTGACCTTCGTTTGGGCATTTATGACGTGCTAGTAGGCATTAACCTTTTGCGTGAAGGATTAGACTTGCCCGAGGTGTCACTAGTAGCCATATTAGACGCCGACAAAGAAGGTTTCCTGCGTAGTGGCTCGGCGCTTATCCAAACAATTGGCCGCGCCGCCCGCCACGAAGAAGGTAGGGTCATAATGTACGGCGACCACATAACTAAAAGCATGCAACACGCTATAGACGAAACAACTCGCCGCCGTACCGTACAGGAAGCGCATAATATTAAGCATAATATTACACCCGAAGGAATAAAGAAGCAGATTGCCGAACGCTTAAAGCGCGAGGAATCAGCCACAGACAAAAAGAAGCATATCGACCTGCGTAAAATTCCTAAAGAAGAATATCAACATCTTATACGTGACCTTACCAGCCAGATGGATTTAGCAGCAGCCAACTTAGAGTTTGAAAAAGCGGCAGACTTGCGCGACACAATTGGCGAGATTAAAGCAAAATTATAGAGTATACTTATGCATAAGAAGTATGCATACATTTGAGTTGTTATTACTAAATGACATAACGACAGCTGAAGACTGGCGTAGATTTGTGACTGTCGTTGGTAATCATATAAAAGGCGTTAGGCCTATAGATATTATTGTAAGTTTCGAAGGCAGTGTAGTACGATTTTTTGTTACATCAAAGCACGATTTAGGCGCGTTGTCACAAGGGTTAGACGGTTTTTTACTACGAGAAATAGATGAAAAAGACAAACAACTTGTTATTGCACCAGTGCACACTAAAAAATTTCGTTTTTTACGCATACCAACTGGCGGCAATATCTTAGATCTAAAAGAACGTTACAAAGTAAAAAATGGTACTAATCTCAGCTATATAAAAATTGATGTTCAGCGCCTGCAGAATAAGTACACAAGTAAGATGTCTAGCTACTTTAGTTTGGGTACATCAGTACAATTAGTTAAGCAGCAGCTATCATTATTTCCAGCTCATTTGCTGGCAGTTGATTTTGCTGGTAACGCTACATATCTCAAAAAAACCACTCCTAAGTATGTAAACATCGAAAAAGCCACAAGTTTGCTTTTAAGCGACAACCTAAGTGCCATATTCAGTGTCGACACATTCCCCTACCTACCGCATGATTACTATTTAAATTTAACAAGCTACGAGTTTGATAAACATTCATTTATTATTGGTGCCAGCGGATCTGGTAAATCCAAGCTCATAGAACTATTTATAGACCGTTTGCAGCGCACCTCGTTGGCTATTAACTACCGTATTGTAGTGATTGATCCACATGCAAGTCTAGCTGCCGACCTTCGGCATATACCCAATACAAAAATAGTGAATTTTAGTGAAGAAGGAGCCCAACTATTCCCGGAAGCTAATGCAGACATATCTGGTGCTACCGAACTTACTACTACATTATTCAAATCTTTATTATCTGAACAATACAACCCACACCTTGAAAGAGTGCTGCGTTTTAGCTTATTTGTACTTTTTACTGCACAAGCAATGGACTTAAACAACCTTAAAAAGTTTTTAACAGATTTAGATTTCCGAACCCAAATGGTAGGGCACGTAAGGGGCTTTGTACCTAAAAATGTCGAACAGTTTTTTGGCGCAGATTTTAATGAACTTAAAACTCAGCGATACGCCGATGCAATTTTGCCTATAGTGTCTATGGTAGACGAAATGCAGTTGCAGCCAACAATTGCGGGTGGTAGCGATCTATCGCTAGCCACTACAATAAGCGAAAACTTTTTAACTGTCTTTAGTCTTAACAAAGTAAGTATGGGCGAAAAAGTAGTAAAGACAGTCGCTGGCTTGTTGATTCAGCAAATATTCTTGCTTGCCCAGGCAAGGCAGTTTGGCCAAAAGGTAATACTTATTATCGATGAAGTTTCAGTAGTTCAAAACCCAGCACTCGCTGCAATATTGGCTGAGGCACGTAAATTTAATTTATCAGTAATACTAACCCAACAGTATTTTGGCCAAATAGAAGAAGATTTGCGCGCTTCAATAGTATCAAACGTTATCAATTATTATGTATTTAAGGTTTCAGAGGAAGACGCTCGTAAACTTGAGGGTAATATCCAAATAGAATTACCAAAAGAGATTGTTGAGCGCGAAGTTAAGAATGGCCTTAAGGAAGCAGATTTACGCGTAAAAATAATGACTGAACTTAGCCCACGTGAGTGTTTAGTACGCCTATCCGCAAACGGTCAGTTGTATCCAGCGTTAAAAGCACGGACGCAAGATGTTTTTACTATTCCCAGGACTGATCTACCAGAGCCCAGTTTGCTAAAAACATATAAGCGAAGTGTATTACCAGAAAAGTTTGTAGAAAGGTTAGCCGAATCATCAAATACCCAGCAGGCTTCTGCTGACCCAGCTTTAGCTACAACACCCCAACAACCAGGCCCAATTGTGAGCGATGTTACCATGGGAGTAAACGAGGTATTATTAGCGCAGAGTTCAAATAGATTTAAATTACGGAAACAACAGGAGAAATAATATGCACCCAAAAGCCCAAGAAATATTAGATAAAACAATAGGTCAAATTACGGGCTATAAGAACCCTTTAACTGTAGAACAGTTCATGCAGAAATACGCTTTTGATGTTCGTTTGCCTGTACAAGTGAATGACTCAACGACAGGTGAAATAACATGGGCACAATCCGCTAACCCCGCAAAATTTATAACATTAGATAGGGCATTTAAGGGCAACCCCAATACCCGCAAAGAAGATTGGATGATTGATACTAAGCCACTTAATTCAATACAAGATGTTTTAAATGCGTGGCAACTAACAAACTACACAACTACACAGCGCCAAGTAGATTCCATAGATATATATGAGAGCGATAATATTTCTGGTTCCGAAAACGTACATCGTAGTCAGGATGTGCATAATTCAAAAAATATACTTTTTTGCGAAACGGTAATGGAGGGCTGTGAATATTTAGTCGCGTCCCAGCGTGCACAAGCTTCAACATACTGTGCTAGGATTGAAGACAGTCGTGGTTGTTCCCAGAGCTTCAATGTTTCCTGGAGTAATAAAATTGTTAATAGCGCTTTTGTGCACGATAGCTTTGATTTGTATGAATGTCTTTTTTGTTCGCACTTAACCAGCCGTAAATATTGTGTGGCTAACATGCAATTTGAAGAAGCAGAATACTTTAAAATCAAAAAAATGATAATGGAATGGCTGTTAACTAGCTAGCGTCTCTATATAATTATTTGTATACTAGTAACAAATGGCACAACTTACAAAACAAGACGTATTGAAATTAGCTCGCTTAAGCCGCCTGCGTTTAACTGCCGCAGAGGTTGAAAAGTATCAAATAGAACTTAGTGCAATTTTAGGCTATGTAGAGCAGCTTAACAGCGTTGATGTGTCTGACTTAACACCGACATATCAAGTGTCTGGCCTTACCAATATTACCCGGCCAGACGAAATTATTGACTACGGCGTACAGCAAGCTGACCTGCTAAAAAATGTTCCTGTGCTTGACGGAAGCTATATAAAAGTTAAGAGGATGCTATAGTGGCAAACTGGAAAAGCATTGCAGACGAAGCAGCTGATGTAAACAGTGGAGCTACTTCGGCAGTAGCTAACGTGCATAAGGCGTTAAAACTTATAGAAGATGCAGCCGAATACCAAGCGGTAATTAGCGTTATTAAAGACCGCGCCTTGCAGCGTGCAAAAATCATTGATGCCGCAGTTGCTGGCGGTAAAGGCGCTGGTAAATTAGCCGGCGTACCGTTTATAGCTAAAGATAACTTTTTGACTTTTGGTAGCCAAACAACAGCAGCCAGCAACATACTAAAAGGTTTTGAAGCACCATATCAGTCGACGGCTATCGAAAAGCTTGAGGCTGAAGGTGCAATTTGTGTCGCTAAGGCTAACCTAGATGCTTTTGCACATGGTGGCAGCACCGAAAACAGTGATTTTTTTGTAACCAAAAACCCACATGATACTACCCGCGTAGCAGGTGGTAGTAGCGGCGGTAGTGCCGCAAGTGTAGCGCTAGGCTTAACACCCTTTGCGCTTGGTAGCGACACGGGCGGAAGTATACGCGAACCCGCAAGCTTTTGCGGAGTTGTAGGGCTTAAACCGTCATATGGCTTAGTAAGTCGTAGCGGGGTTGTGGCAATGGCAAGCAGTACAGATGTCGTTGGGCCATTTGCTACAACAGTGCAAGACGCT
>JAYUWM010000062.1:0-5213 GCA_043753565.1 bacterium | reverse complement strand
TACACAAATACTATGAAATGTACCCATATACGGCATAAACATGCGCGGTACTTCAGCCTCTTTTGGCACGGTTGGGTTCATTAGCTTGTATACACGGTCACGCATTTCACGGGCAGCTTTGTTAGTAAAAGTTACAGATAGCAGTTGGTGGGGCTGTGCTTTTTTGGTATGTAATAACATAGCTACGCGGTGTGTTAGTGTTTTGGTTTTACCACTACCAGCGCCGGCCTGTATAAGCAATGGGCCGTCAGTATGTAATACAGCACGTTGTTGTTCGGGGTTTAGGCCGTACAATAAAAAAGACGTCTGTTTTTCGTCTATTTCGAACGGGTCGTAAATATCTTGTGGCATCATTTTATTTTAGCAAAACTAGGCACGTTTTACTTAAATAGTTGCAAGGGTAGCTTTACACCGACATCAATAACATCAAGATCAATCAGTAGATACAATATAATCACTGCAATAAGCACAACACCTAGCACCACGGCTATAAACTGCCCTACGCTACCGCCGCTTTTTTGATTTACTGCTACGTTGTATTCGCCGCTGTCTATAAGCTCGGCTATTCTAGCAGATTGATCGACTTGTACTTCTGGCTTTTTTTCGTTACTTTGCAAGGCAAGTTTTTCGTCAGATTCTTTATTGGTATCAGTTGCTACTTGTTCGTTAGTTTGCGTAGGTGTAATTTTAGACTTCATAGACCCGCCGGGGCTAACTGTAGTTTTATCTTGTTGGTCATTTTGCGGCGTCGCAGCCGGGGTTGTACTTACCATTGGGTCGATTACCGCGGTGTGTGTAGATATTATTGGCCGGCTGGTTGGGTCGGCCGGTGTTGTACCGGGTTTTGCTACATCACTACCTGGTGCTTGTGGTAATTCTGTCATACTAATCTTGCTGTTGCACCCTAAATGCAGCGTCTACAATGTTTGAAAATTCGTGGTAATTTAGGCTAGCGCCACCGACTAACAGGCCGTCTATACCGTCTATACTAAGTAAGTCGTAAGCTGAACTTGCGTTAGCACTTCCACCATATAAAACGCGCACACTTTTTGATGCTTTAACACCGTAAAGTTCTTTAACGTTATGCCTAATTGTTTGGACAGCTTTTGCTATTTCGTCTGGCTTGGGCGTCTCGTGGTGCAAAAAGTCTGTACCAGTGCTAAGTGCCCAAATAGGTTCGTAGGCAATAACTACATCTTGAACTTCACGTGCGGTAAGGTTAGCTAGTGCCGTGGTAACTTGGTCGTGTAATACGCGGGTTGTTTCGCCGCTTAAGCGTTCGGTTTTGGTTTCGCCCACGCAAAGAAGTGGTGTGATACCGTTACGCACTGCTGCTGCCATTTTTGCACATATTGTATCTAAGTTTTCGTTAAATTTATTACGCCTATCACTGTGGCCAATAAACACATAATGCACCATGTCTTGGAGCATGCTAAAACTTACTTCGCCGGTAAACGCACCCTCGTCTATATGGTAGGCATTTTGGGCTGCTAAATGGAACTTACGCCTATCTATTTGCATACTTACTGGCTGCAATGTAAGCAGGCTTGGCGCCAATACAACTTCTACGTTACGGTGAGTTTTAATGCGCTCGTGCAGCCTATGTATAAGTAAACTAGACTGCGACACATTAAGGTGCATCTTCCAGTTTGCGGCTATCATAATTTTACGCTGCGTGTTTATGCTCATGCTTAGTAGTTTAATCCTTATCTAGTAGACAGGCAACTCCTGGTAGGGTTTTGCCCGCCATAAGTTCTAGGCTTGCGCCGCCGCCAGTAGATACATGCCCGAACATGTCAGTTAGTTTACGCTCTTCTATATATGCTGTGGTGTCGCCGCCGCCCAATACACTGAAAGGCTTGTTGCCATGCGACCCCAACAAACCATCAATAATCAGTTCGGATCCGTGGGCGTATGGGCCAATTGGGCCCTGCAAACCTACTGTTTCGGTAACGCCCATGGTACCATTCCAAACTACCGTGCGGCAAAGCTGCATAGCGCCCGCAATAAATGCCCCACTAAAAGGGCCAATATCTAAAATTTTTTCGTTTGGCGCAACTTTTGAAGCCGCTGCACCCGCCTGTTTAGGATATGCTTCTATATCTGCAATAACGTGGGCATCCCAATCTACAATGCGCGTACTAGCGTTAGTTGAAATTTCGGTTGCAACTACACCGTCTTGTGGTAAATAAAAGGTAAACGCACGTTGTGCAGCAACTACTTGGGCTTTTTCAATGATTTCTTTTGCTGTGTCTAGGTCATCTTTATCTACCAAGCTGCTGCCGACTTCTATGCCTTGTGCCAATAAAAATGTATTTGCCATGGCACCGCCAATTACTACTACGTCTGCTATATCTAAAAACACATTTATTATATCTATTTTGTCGGCTATTTTTGCGCCACCTATAATCGCCATCAACGGCCTATCAGGGCTAGCCATAGCATTAGTAATTGTATCTACCTCGCGTTCAAGCAGCAGCCCAGCTACAGATGGCAAATAGTGCGTCACTGCGTCGGTGCTGGCATGGGCACGGTGCACAACACCAAAACCATCTTGCACAAACAACTCGGCATTAGTATCTTGAACTAAAACGCGTGCAAAATCTTCGTTGTTCTGTTCTTCTTCTTTGTAATAACGCAGGTTTTGCACCAATGCAACCTGCCCATTTTGCAGGCCGGCTGTAGCCTGTTTTGTGTCGTCACCTACACAATCTGGTAAAAACACTACATCCTCGCCTAAAAGCTCGCCTAAGCGTTTGGCAACAGGTTTTAGGCTGCAACTTGCATCGTCTGGGCCAGTTGGGCGGCCTAAATGGCTACAAATAACAATTTTACAGCCTGCTTGTTTTAGGGCCAATATGGTTGGCAGGCTTTGTTTTATACGGTAATCGCTAGTTATGTTGCCATCTTTGTCTAGGGGTACGTTGTAATCTGCCCGCAGTAGTACATGATTGCCGGCTAAATTAACATCGTTAATTGTTTGTTTTGTGAACATACCCACCCTTTACTCCTTTAAGCATAAGTTAGTTTAGCTTTTATGTCTAGGATGCTTGCGCTGCACTAAATACAAAATGCAGCAGCTATAAAGTGTGCCGAATACACCAGCTAAAACTAGTGGCATTACGCGCAGTATGTACGCATACCAAAATGTAGTAACACCGACGCTTAGCCAAACATACTCGGCATTGCGCGATATGCCATCGATCTTTTTATCTTTAATAGCTTTGTACAATTGCGGGGACAGAGCGCATGTCATAAATATAACAGCGATCCAGCCAGCAAAAACTGGTGGTGCTAACAGCAAAACTGCTGCCAAAATTAGGCCGCACACACCAGCGGCAGTAAAAACAAGTTTGCGCTGATTATTACGCGCCAACATATATAACAAATACACCATCATAGGCAACATAAGGCCATTGGCAACATAAACTGGCCATATATTAATTGTAATACCAAACACAAACCAGCCAACCATAGACGATGTCATAAGGGTATTTTTAATAACTGATAAACCACGCGTATTTTTAGAGCGTGCGGTTCTTGTTACTTGGATTGCCACCGCCACCACACCTGCAAATTCCGAATATACAGCAAGTGTTGTGGTGAGTTTGTTCATTATTCTAAGATGCGAACTTTGATGGTATCGGTTACACCAACTACGCCAGCGTGTTGGCCGCTAGCGGTTACAATGACGTCACCCTTAGTTAGGGTTTTGCTACGCTGTAACCAGTCAGTAAGTTTTGATGCGGCTAATCTGTTATCTGGCCGTACGTATGATTTTGTACCATAGCTAATAGCTAGCTGGTTGCACACATGCTGCTGGCTAGTAACGGCGATAATTGGCGTGTCGGGCCGGCGGCTAGCAATTTGCAGAGCCGTAGCACCAGATTTAGTTTCGGCAACAATCACGACTGCATTAACTTCGCGTGCTAGTGCGATAACTGCATTACAAATAGCATTTTGGCGTGAAGTTTTTGGTTTAAGTTCAGTAAATAATGGCTTGATAGGCGCGTTTTCTTCGGTGTATTTAATAATACGTTTCATTATTTTTACAGCTTCTATTGGGTATTTGCCATTTGCTGTCTCGTCGCTTAGCATTACGCAGTCTGCACCAACTAACACTGCTGTTGCAACGTCACTAACTTCGGCGCGGGTAGGTTCAGGGCTTTCTGTCATGGTTGCTAGCATTTGTGTTGCAACAATAACAGGTTTTGCGTACTGCATGCCAAACCCAATCATACGGCGCTGCATAATAGGCACGCTTTCGGGCGTGGTTTCTACTGCCAAGTCGCCGCGAGCAACCATTACGGCATCGGTGTTTTTAATAATATCTTCTAGGTTTGCGATTGCAGATTTTGTTTCTACCTTAGCAATAATTTTTGCCTTGCTGCCTAGGTTATGCAAAATAGTGCGCAGCTTTTTTATATCATCAGATGTTTGTACAAAGCTTTGCGCAACATAGTCAATGTCTTGGGTAGACCCAAAAGCAATATCTTTACGGTCTTTGGCAGTAATTACGTCGCCGTCAAAGTTTGTATCTGGTACGTTCATACCCTTACGCTTTAACAACACGCCATCATTTTCGACCGTGGCATGCACAATACCATCTTTAACACTAGTAACTGTGGTGCGCACTTTACCGTCATACAGCAAAATACTTTCGCCGCGGGCAACCTTTTTACTTAGGTCATATTGGGTAGGAATTATGCCACTGCGCTCATAATCCGCGTTATAACCAAACTGCACATGTTGGCCAGTTTGTACGGGTATTACACCTTCGAAATCGCCAAGCCTAATTTTAGGGCCCTGCAAATCTTGGATGATAGCTACTGGCTTACCGTATTCTTTGCTAGCTCTACGGATCCACTTAATTTGGGTTATGCGTTCTTCGTAGTCGCCGTGGCTAAAGTTAAGCCGCAAGCCATTTGCGCCGGCTTTAATTAGCGCCAAAATTGCTTCGTAACTGTTAACGCTTGGGCCAACCGTTGCTATAATTTTAGTCTTTTTAAAATCACTCACTGCCACAACTGGTGGCGTTTTTGTAGTATCCATAGTTATTCCTAGTTTAAATGGTTATGGTTTTTATTGCTAGTGTATGCTGATACACTTTTAAGGATGTATAGTACCATGTTCGCGGTCGTTAGTACAGATGGCCACATAGCAGATGTTAATAACCAGCAAAAATGGGTGCCTGCTAACGATGCGGTTTTTTT
>JAYUWM010000061.1:0-5221 GCA_043753565.1 bacterium | reverse complement strand
ATTTTTTTAGTACTCTTTGGCAGTGGCGGAACGTCTTTAAAGGCTACTACTAATTTATCTTCAATCGGTTTTAGCGAATCCATAGTTTCTCCCTTATTTATAGCCTAAGCATAGTGCTATGTAGCCAAAGACGCAAGGGTACTTAGCATAAGCATACATTGTATTTTATTATAATATATGATATAATATAGTTATGAGACGTTTTGTTTCGGTATTTTTAGCCACTTTAACGCTGTTAGCAGTCGCTACTACAGGCTTATTTGCAATAGCTAAATCAAATGTTGCACCTTTTGGTAGCTATGCTGCTCCTGTTGCTTATGCAAACCCTAAAATACTTACAGACACAGTAATAGATAACGGCCAGGCTAGTACTGCTGCAAGTATTGTTCCTATACTATTCAATCCTACAATGCAGTATGCTTATGCTTCGTGGCAAATAGCCGATCCACAGTCTAGTGAAGGCCGACAGGCATACAAAATTGTGTCGCAGGAACTATCTAAATATACTGCTGCAAATTTTGCAACTTTGGGTTTAAAAAAAGTTTACCTTGTAAAAAGCCTATATGTAGACGGAACATTCAGGTCAGGTATGCCCGAAGCGCAATTTGAAGATGCAATATATTTAGATATTGATACAAAATATTTTACTAGTGAAAGCGGCAAATATATGCGCCGCACTATCCACCACGAAATTCGACATCTTGCAGATTACAACCAATATAGGACTTACAAACCACAAGACAGTAAGTGGTTACAATGTAACCCAGCACAAAATAGCTATCTTAACAGCGTAGCAAGTATGTACGCCAACCCGGCTTACGCACACGCAGAACACCCTAGCGCCGGCTTTATATCCGGCTATGCTACAAGTGGTATAGACGAAGACAGGGCAGAGGTATACGCCTATTATATGACCGACAGGGCATATTTATACAAAACTGCTATAGAAGACGCATCACTAAGCTGCAAAGTTGCCCAAACCGAAACTTTAATTAGATAACACAAGCTGCAAAGACACATCATTTAGGCCGCTAAAGCCAGCTGCATTTACAATATCTACACCTAAACGCTGAAAATTTCAGCTACAAAATTAACATTGCGTCGCCGAAACTATAAAATCTATAGTTGTTAGCAATGGCATGTTCGTAGATTCGTTGCATTTCTGTGGTTGACCCGACAAAGGATTCCACGAGTAGCAGCAAGCTAGTGCCCGGCAAATGAAAATTAGTAATAAGTGAACCTATGGCTTGCCATTTGTAGCCGGGTTGTATCAATATATCTGTGCTTCCTTCTTTTGCTGAAAAGCTGCCAGAATGCTTATTACTTTCAAGGGTGCGCACAGTTGTTGTGCCAACTGCAGTAATATGCCCAGCAGCATTTAATTTTTCAGCTGTTGGTTTGTCAATTTGATACCATTCGCTGTGCAGCGAGCCGGCTTTAAGTTGTTGCGGGGTAAGCGCCGCAAATGTACCCAGGCCAACATGCAAAGTAATTTGCGCTACGGTGTGCTGCTTAGCAATGCCCGCTAACAAGCCATCGGTAAAATGCAACCCTGCTGTTGGTGCCGCTTTACTACCAAGCGGTTTAGCATAAACTGTTTGATAATCATTGGCAAGCGTATCATCTTGTGGAATATACGGCGGCAATGGAATGTGCTCGTACTGCGCTATTCGCGGGTCGTCGTGTGCTACATTTAGCTTTAATGTACGTATACCGTCAACGTCAATTGCTAAAACTTCGGCCGTAAGCCAATTGTTAAGTTGTGCAACCATTCCTTGTTTAAATTTTTTGCCTTTGCGCACCATCGCTCTTACCGTGTGTGTATCTAGTTTTTGCAGTATAAATAGTTCAATACCGCCGCCAAACAACCAACGACAATGTTCTACCTTGCTGTTGTTTAGTACTAGCGTAGAGTTAGGTGCCATAAAGCTTGCGATGTCTTTAAACACTGCATCTGTAATTTGCTTTGTAGCGCGGTTATACACTAATAATTTAGCGCTATCGCGCGGGTTAGCCGGCGCCGTTGCAATCAACATTTTTGGCAATTCAAAATCTATCACTAACAAATAATACACTACTGGTGGGGCTATAGGGGTTACAATAGATACATGAAACTTAATCCCCAGCAACAAAAAGCTGTAAATATCACAAGTGGCCCAGCGCTAATAATTGCTGGTGCAGGTACGGGGAAAACAAGTGTGATTGTTCAGCGTATTCACGCACTGCTGCAGTCTGGCGTAAAGCCAGATAAAATTTTAGCCCTTACTTTTACCGAAAAAGCGGCTAGCGAAATGATAGAGCGCGTTAGCCTTAGTAGTAGCCAATCACTATTTAACATGCCAATTTTTACATTTAACGGCTTTGGCGCATTATTACTGCAAGAATTTGCAGTAGATATTGGACTTGCTAGTAACATGCGCTTGCTAGGCGAAACAGGGCAACTTGTTTTTATGCGCGACCATCTTGATGATTTGCAATTAGATTATTTTTCACCTGTATCACGGCCGGATTCACAGCTGCAATATTTACGCGGGTATTTTAGCAAGCTAAAACAGCAACTTGTTTGGCACAGCGACTACGTAAAATACGCAGCAAGCATGCCTACAAATGACGATGCAGCAAAGTTAGAAAAAACTAAACATATGGAACTTGCCCACGCTTTTAGTAATTACATATTACTTTGCCGCCAAGAACACGTTATTGATTATGATGATCAGATTTACCTGAGTTTAGAACTTTTGCGGCAACGACCAAATGTTGCCAAAATAGCGCAAGAGCGCTTTGATTATATAATTGTTGATGAGTTCCAGGATACTAACCCAATGCAGTCTGCGCTACTTGATGCAATTGTAAACGATACCAAAAATATTATGGTTGTGGGCGATGATGATCAGAGCATTTACGGATGGAGGGGTGCCACACTGGCAAACATTTTAGAATTTTCTCAGCGTTATAACAAAGCACAAAATATAGTACTGCAAGATAATTATAGGTCTACCCAGGCTATTTTAGATGCAGCCTACGCATTAATACAACACAACAATCCGCACCGCCTAGAACACACAACAGGGCTTAATAAAAAACTGATTGCCAGCGGCGGAAAAGGCAATAAGCCCGTACTGCAGCATTTTGCTCACCAGCAAAGCGAACTAAGCTGGATAGCTACAGATATACAACGCCGAATAAAAACAGGCCAAGAACCTGGCACTATTGCTGTACTAGCCCGCCGCAATGCCGATGTAGCACAACTACACGAAACACTACAAACTGCACATATTCCGCATGTTGTTATTGGCACAAGCTCAAGTGTTTTTGATACTCTGGCCGTAAAACAATTAGTACAGGTACTTGAAGCCGTCTTAAACCCACATAACGACACAGCCGTGTACCATGCGCTTGGCAGTGCAGCGTTTAGTATTGATAGTGTCTTGCTTGCTGACGCCGCCCATAGTGCTAAACAAACAAATGTGGATCTTATCGACATACTACAGCAGTCTCAAGACCCTACACTGCGCCGGGCACTAGATATATTTGCCGGGTGGGCGCAGCAACAGCACTCTATAACCGTGGGGGATATTGCCTACGCAATTGTTACAGAAACAGGTTGGACAGACAGGCTGTATGCCCAAGCCCAAACACACGATATATCAGCAGTAGAACTTCAAGGTCTGGGATTGTTTTTTGAACTTTTGCGTGACTTTACTAAAACCAGTAATCATCCCACACTTGCAATGTTTATAGACAGCCTAGCGCTGTTAAAATCTGCTACAGCTGACATCAAAGACGATACCGAACTTGTATCAAAACAACAGGTAAATGTCATGAGTATACATAAGTCTAAAGGCCTAGAATGGGACACGGTTTATATTTTTAATTGTAACGAGGGTAGTATGCCGCTCACGGCGCGCGGTGGCGGCCTTAACATACCACAGGGGCTAGTATCACATACCGATGCCGATGATCATACTTCTGAAGAACGCCGCCTTATGTATGTTGCTTTAACGCGCGCTGCAAAAGAAGCTATTATTACATATTCGGATACTAAAACAGGCAACCGTACAACCAAACCATCGCGCTTTATAAACGAAATCGGCGAAGAACTTTTAAGTATTATGCATAGCGATGATGTTAGTGAACCGATGCAGTCTATAAGCCGCACTAGCCTAAATCATGCGATTAGCTTGCCGCAGGATATTATGCAAGGTAACTTATTAACATTAAGCGTTAGCCAAGTTGACTGCTGGCTGCGTTGCCCCCAAGAGTTTTATTATGTACACGTACTTAAAACTCCACAAAAACCTGATCCAACTAGGTCATACGGTACACTTATACACGCTTGCATAGAAAAGCTACACAGCACAAAAACAGCCGGCAATAATATAACTTTTGATGAACTGGTATCCTTCTACACTGATTCATGGCCTAAAGCAGGATTCATAAGCGCTAAACAACGCGAGCGTGCAATGGCGCAGGGCAGTAAGACACTTGCAGCAATATATGAACGTTTTACTCAAACTAGCGAACCAACCACAAGCAAAACTGAGTATGGTTTTAGGGTACCAATAGCACTTACCAACGTTATACTAAAAGGCCGAATCGACGCCGTACTTAACACTCCAAAGGGCGCTGTAATAGTTGATTATAAAACCGGCACGAGTGTCGCATCGCCCGAAAAGGCTAAGCAGAAGGCAACTGCAAGCAACCAGCTAACCATGTACGCACTAGCCTGGCATATTATGAACGACGAACTACCGCATAGCTTGCAACTAGATTTTGTAGAAACAGGCTTTATAGGTGCAGTGTCTAAAAAGCCGCAATCACTAGATACTGTTACACGCAAAATAGCCTACATGGCGCAAAAACTTACAGCGGGCGACTACCCAGCTGGTGACCATTCATTTTGCACCCATCCATTGTGACTTTAAAAATGCTAATAGTGCACTGTAGTAATTTGGCTTCTGATTTATAAAGTTATAACTGCTAATTATGCCTGGATGTATTAAAAAACCCTCCGTGGTCGAAAGGTTTTTTAAAAGTATTAGTGTTAAGTTATTTTTTAGATTTTTTAGCTGACTTTTTAGGTTCCATTGTTTTAGCAGATTGTGCCTTAAGCTCAGATTCTGATGCCAAAAATAAATCATAAATATTCATACCTAGTACTGCACCCAAAATAGGGGCAGCTACGTATGTCCAGCTCCAGCTGTTTAAGCCAAGTGATAAG
>JAYUWM010000060.1:0-15937 GCA_043753565.1 bacterium | reverse complement strand
GAATCTACTATTCCGTTACTGCTGGCGTTACCTGGGTAGCCCAAAATGTTAAGATTTGCACCCTGCAACAGTGTAGTTATGCTGCCAAGTTTTGCTACGGGGTAATTGCTACCTTCGATTTTTATTATAGAGACATCTGACGTAATAAATTTAGTAAAACCCTGGATAGATCTGTAGTCTTGGCCTACTACCTTGGCTAATTTAATGTTGGTTTGTTCAGGATATATCTGCCTAGCTTTGGTAAGTGTTGCAAGTTCTTTGTTGTCCGGTTGATCTTTACCTAAACAAACTATCAGGTTAACCGCGTAGTTGCGGGATTCTAGCCTGGTTTTGTCTATTTTGTATAACAGGTCAAATAATACTTCAGCACGTTCGTTAGCAGTGCCGTTTGCTGGTAGGTCTGTGCGCTTAATACTCGCCTCTACTATTAGCCTATCTAGTACTTGTGTGTTTCCCCGAACATATAGCGCGTATGCATACTGAATTAAGTAATCTAGTGGGTCACTATTTGTCACATGGCCATTGCTGGCAATATATCCGTCTGGGCTAATAAAAAAGCCTGATCCAGTAGACCCACTACACACATCCGGAATTGCTAGCTTGCCCTCAAAATATATATCTTGGCAAAAAACATTAAATATTTTTACAACCGCTGGGCCATAACTAGCGCTGATTTTCTCTGATGTAGTTGCCACTATGCTGTTGCTAGCGGCCGATGCCACAGCGCCCAAAAAGAAAGTTTCAAGTTGGTTGCGGCTTTTTTGGGCCGTAGCTTCGCTACCAGCTGCGCTGGGCGCAGCGGCTGATGGCTCGGCCGCCCCAAAGTATAGGCTTTGCAGAACGTCTTCGTACTGGTTAGTTTTTTGAGTGCTAGTTGGGCTATTAATTACCTCTATAACAAACGCTTTACCTGCATGCACAGCAGTAAATGTAGTAAACGAAGGCGTAAAACCGGCTAAAACTTTATCGTTAGATATAAATTCCCAATCTGTTTTTAAAAATTGCTTGGCACCATATGTGACGTTGCTAGTGCCTGTTTTTTTAACCTGCAAGTTTGCTTTAGAAGTTATGTCTTTCATGGCTGTTTGTTCTATCGCAGCTAGGTTTTTTTGGTCGGCTATTGCGGCTTTATGATAATACCTAACAGTCATATTATTGTTTTGCGACTGGGTATCGTTGAGCGTTGGGGCTATGCGCACAAGTTCGTATGCCCTTTTTGCTGCTAATTCATTGGCTATAAACAGATCACCGGTATGTGAATCTATGGCAGTGGCGTAAAATTTTGCACTATTAAAAGTAATACTAAAACCATAGGTGGAATGTATAGTGTAATTTACTTGAGGCTGGGTATCGAAAGTTGTTGCAAAAAAATCTTTAGCTGACTGTAAGCCCCTGTTAACAGATGCATTGTGGCCAATTATTAAGCCCACTATAAAAAGCCCAACTACCAAAAATACGGTCAGGCTAGCTATATGGCGTTTACGGTACGGCTTAGCATGGTGGGCTTTAATTTTTACAGACTTTTGCCCGCGCGGCCTATGGTTAGCTGGCGCTGCAACTAGGGCCGGGTGCAAATGGTCTATATGTGTATGCATTTTTGTATTATTGGACACTATTTTTAAACTCCCACTGTTGCTGTTAATATACCACGCTTATGCTTGAGGGGCAAAGGGTGCACCCCTATTTGATACGTATATATTGACGTGTCTGCGTTGCGTCTTTTTTGTCGTTTAAAAACATATTGATATCTTTTAGTTTAATTACTATGTGTGCGCCCTTGGCCTTGTCGCCCGTAATCTCGTTGGTTTTTACAATTTCGTAGGCATAGCCAGTTTCGTAACTAATAACTATTGGGTCAGATACCGTGCCAACAGATTGTGTGAATAAAATAGCAGTAGTTTGGGGTGATGCAGCCGTATTAGCTTTATCTATAGTGCCAAAATCTCCGCCGGCGGCCTTGGTGGCTTCGTCGTCGCTATATAGCTTGGCAACATCTGCAAATGGCTTACCATTGTTAAGTTCTGACATAACTGTTTCAAGCTTGGCTTTTGCTTCGTCGTCTAAGCTGGCTGTTACCTTTTGTTCTAGAAGTGATGCTTTAATACTGCGTTTAAAATCGTTCAACGACCAGCCGTAATATTCTTTAATTACGTCTTCGAACACCCTACTGCTGCCACCCAAACGGTTTTGATTACGGGCACTAGCTATTTGGTCATCTATTTCTTGATCGGTTACTGTAATACTCCGATCGTTGGCCATCTGCTTAATTATGCTATCGTTAATAACCTTGTTTAACGACCGCCTTTTGTAATCATCTAACTGTTGTTTGCCAGATTCGGTATCAAAGCCAATTTTTTGCTGGGTTTCGTAGTAATGCATGTAGTGTCGTAGTTCGAACAAGTAGCTTTCGTAAGATACAAAGTTATTACCGCTGCGGGCAACAGGCATAGGAATAACCTGCGTTACTCTGTATAAAAATGTAGATGTGTTTTGTAGTTTGTATAGCGAAACCACGCAATATGTAGTAAATGCCAAAAATACAAAGATAAATAGCGATGTAGTTATGATTACTATTTTGTGTTTACTGTGCTGCAACGGATATATGTACTTACGGGCACCAGACAGCACTTCTTCGCGGTGTTCAGCTACTGTTTCGTTAGTTATTCGCGGCAGCCTATCAGACGCTTCTTGTTTAGCAAGTTTGCGTTCTTTACGGTTACTTCTAATTTGTTTGAATTTATTCATGCGTCGTCTTCTTGATCTTCTTGGTCTGGATAGTCTTGTGTTACAGCATTTTGCTTTGGATTATTTGCAGCGGTCGTTATACCCATCTGGCGCAGAATGTGCAAAAGTTCTTTTTGCGTTTTTGCAGGGTGGTGTACGTCGTGTATCGTTAAATCTCCCACGAAAGTCTGTATCATTATCGTACCATATCCCAAGAGCGTTTCTTGTACTCCGTTTACTTCGTAATTAACCATTTGTATCTGGTTAAGTGCCAAATCTATAACGCTGCGCTTAAACATACCCTTTTGGGTTACCTGAATAAGCCGTTGGTCGGTCACAATAAACACACTAAAGCGCCAGGCAATCCAGCTAGGCGAAAACAGCACCAAACCCAATAAAAGGCCGCCTGCCAGGCCTATGCCTAACATTTGGTAAGTTGGCACAATAAACGATGGGATAGTGCCTAGCGCAATTGCTAACATGCCTATTATTAACCCCTTACGCATCACTATTGGGTGTTTATTAAACACCATCAAAACATCCTCGTCTTCGTACTGATCGGCAAAATATTTATGAGCCATATGACACATTATAACCCGTTTAGAGTTTAGCTATAAAACAAAACAGTTTATACTGTTATAAGTAATAGTCCCGGATGTGGATTTACGCATGGTCCGGTAGCTCAATGGATAGAGCAGTTCCGTCCTAAGGAAAAGGTTGCAGGTTCGACTCTTGCCCGGATCACCAAAGTGAATGCCCCAGCTTGTCTGGGGCTTTTGCTTTGATGGTACGACCAGACGTCGAACCGATAGGCGAAGCATACCACTAGAGGCATGCTGAGTTTTCTTTGCTTGTCCGACCGAGCGTTTTGCGCTAGCAAAATGTTGCCGAGGGAGCCTAAATGTCGACTCTTGCCCGTTTACGCCTTTTTAGGTTGTGTGAACACTTCGTGCACAGCTGCGTAGTTATGGATCTCGGCATCGCTAAACCAATGTGCGATCTCTTTTTTGGCCTCTGTTGCGTCTGCTGATGCATGAAGCACATTAGATACACCAAAGCCTGCAGCGCCAGCGGCACCGTAGCTAACATGGGCGTAATCGCCGCGGATAGTACCAGGTACAGCTGTTTTAGGCTGAGTGTCGCCTACCATTTTGCGTACAGTATCTATAACTTCAACACCTTCAAGCACCATGGCAAGTACTGGGCCTTGCAGCATAGTTTTTAGCTGAGATTCAAAAATCTCGTCGCCCTTGCGAGTTTTTAGGGTACCAATACCTTCATAATGGGCAAAATAGTGCTGGTAATCAGGGGCAAGCATTTTTGCGGCAACGATTTTTAGGCCGGCACGTTCAAACCTTGTAAGAACTTCGCCAATAATACCGCGCATTACTGCATCTGGTTTAAAAACTATTAGTGTGTGTTCCATATGTATACATTTTTTCCTTTTTAGTTACTTACATTTTAACAGATACACATTAAATAGCGAGCCGTGACCACCCGTACATATAGATATGCCGGGGTCCTGTCAGCCAGCTTGCCCCTAGTTTGTACTTGCCGGAACCCAAGTAAAATTGGGGCGGCCCCGCTGGCCGCCACCCCAATTTTATACATGTGCGGGCGGTGCAGCACAAAAGCAGGCCTTATGTCGTACAATAAGGTTATGCTACTAGCTAAAGCCAAGACCGATTACCTTGAATACCTAGAGATTGAACAAGGCCGGGCGCAAAAAACTATCCAAAACTATGATCATTATCTTACCCGCTTGTTAGATTTTGGCGGCGATATAACTGTTTTAGACATTACCCCCGAACTTGTGCGCAAATGGCGCCTTTGGCTAAACCGTTTAGGTACAAATACCAGTGATGAACTCCAAAAGAACACTCAAAACTACCACCTGATCGCCCTACGTAACTTTTTAAAGTTTTGTGCCAAGCGCGATATACCAGCCATGAGTGCTGACAAAATAGAACTAGCTAAGGCAGCCCGCAAACAAGTTACTTTTTTAAATACCGAAGAACTTGGAAGATTGTTTGAGCAGCCCAAAATAAGCACCCTACAGGGGTCACGTGACCGCGCAATTTTAGAACTGCTGTTTAGTAGCGGCCTGCGTGTTAGTGAACTTGTGGCACTAAATAAAGAAGATGTTAACCTAAAGCGGCGCGAATTTATGGTGCGTGGTAAGGGCGATAAAGACCGGCCAGTTTTTGTAAGCCAAGAGGCGGCCGACTGGATAATTAAATACTTTGAAATGCGCGAAGACAACGCCCGCCCGCTGTTTATACGTTATAGCGGTAGTAAAAAGATTAACCTGAGTGGTAATTACTTTAGGTTAACGGCGCGTAGTATTCAGCGGCTTGTAGCCCGCTATGCCCTGCTGGCTGGCATAACAAAGCACGTTAGCCCGCACACACTGCGCCACAGCTTTGCAACCGACTTGCTAATGAACGGCGCAGATTTACGCAGCGTACAGGCAATGCTGGGCCACAGCAACATCAGTACTACGCAAATTTACACCCATGTTACCGACCCTCACTTAAAATCTGTACACGAAAAGTTCCACGCAAAACCCGAGTAAAGCATTAATTCATTTCTGTATTGTGCCAGGCACAGTTCTACAGTGGGCAGGAGTTGTTAACTATGTTAGCCGGCGCCGGCGCTACTTCTATTTTTTTACAAATACTATCTGTTGATTGCAATACAAATTCTGGTATTGGGTAGCTTTTTTTAACTGGCACTCGCACTTGTATGCGGCGCAGCACATCGTTTACCTTACCAGTTGCGTCAATTTGTATTTGCGCACCCTTTATAGACGATTGTACGGCGGCTTCGGACGTATCTACACCTTCATAAATACGCACTGTCATATCAGAACTACGATATACCGACCTAACACGTATGTAATACAAACTATTAGGTGATGCACCGTCAAAAACAAGCTTTAGTTCGCAGTCACGCGGTGACTTGCCAGCTGTACAATGTACTTTTATAATCTGACCCTTGTTAGCATCACCCGCTTGGGTACTGTAGTTAATTACTGACTGGCCCGTAACACAACTTACATCTGTTGGGTACAAATACATACTGATTGTTTTGCTTGTAAGCGACGCACGGTCTAGTGCATCGGCAGGTATAATATCTAAGCGTAGCATTCCAGGGGTTTTACTGTCCCATGCTGTAAATGCCGGTAACGATACAGTAGCTGGGCACGTAAATGTTGGGGTGGTGCTTAGCCCAGCTGTAGTTGTTGTTAGGCCCGGGTCTTCCCATGCAATACGCATTTGGTTTATAAGCTTACCTGTTTCTTCACGAATAGGAATAATTTTAGATGACGAAGTGGCAATTGAGCCTTGGGTGTATTCTAGTGAGGGCGGCGATTGATCAATAAGCAAGCACGTATACGATGAGCCTATGCTGCCATCTACAGCGCCTGTGAAGGTGGCTGAATCTTGGTTACACGACGTTTTATCTGCTATGTATGGGCTTACTTCGTCTTGCACACGGCGTACTGCGTCGTTAACAGCAGATTCTGCAGCATAAAATGCCTGAGAGCTTAAACTGCGGTCTAGTGCTTGGCGCTGTTCGCGGCGCATTAAACGCGCAAAACCTAGGGTAATAAGGCTTAATATTATCATTATAACGGTAGCAACAATGATAGCGGCCAGGCCGTTTTGGTTACGTTTGCTGTTTGTTACCCTCATACTACCCATTATTGTACACTAATTCTACGCTTTACGATTGTGCTTAGCTCGCTAAAAGCACAAAATTGCCCACCCAGGGACGCATTGCGGCAAATTCGCCTTGCTGCGTTGTTGGGGTCGGCTATTATTAAGTCCTCGTCGCCGTAAAATACAGTAAGTGTGACTTGCCACACTGACCTGTCGACTAAACCGCTTGGCTGTATTATGTCTAGCTTAGTTATACGCATGTTATCGGCCAACACATCGCGCCCGCCGAAGTTGTTTCCACCGTTCGGCTCATCGGCAGCTAAATCCACTGGGAAGTCATTCAAATACTTGGTTATATCTGACACGTTGGCACACACGCCTGGTTCATCTGCCCACATTGCGTGTTTTATTTTTTTATTTAGGCCGTCGTTAGTGTTATTTTGCTGCCTATCTAAAGCGTATGTATAGCGGGTTGTGCCTATACAAAAGAACCCTACTGCACCGGCTGTTGGGCTGGCCGCCGCAGTAATTGCTGGGCCAACCGGTGCAAAGCCACCAGCAAGATTACGTGGCCGTTCTATATTATTACCACTTAGCTGGATAGACTGAGTCAGTTCATCTAGTAAACTACGGGCAGCTTGCTGGGTTTGCGATGTAGTTAGGCCCTTATAATACATACGGCCTATTTGTATTACCCCTGTTAAACACAGAAGTAGCACCACACTAAATGTTACGGTACTAAACATTAGTTCGATAATAGTAAAACCACGGTTATTTTTTATCATTGGTATAACTTATACGCCACTTCTACGTTTGCATTGCTATTTATTGGCGAATCCCACCGCACTACAACCTTGTAAAGGTTGTTAGCTGGGTAATATGTAACTGTTTGGTTGTAGAGACCGCTTTTACCCTGGCATGATGCTGCAAAAAGTGGGTTGCTAGTAATTATTTTAGATAGGGCTGAGTCGTCGGCAATACAAAAGGATGAAGCGCTTGGTGCAGGGTCAAAAATTGTACCTGTTAATGTGTCGTCTTTTTTAAACTGCGATGCTTTGTACTTTAGCTTTTCTACCTGGGATTCGGCTACCTTTAGGGCTTCGGTTTGTTCTTGGGCTAAGCGGCCTGTTTGCAAGGCGCGGTTAGCAATGTTATAAGATGCTGCCAACACCATACCAACAACTGCAATAGCCAACATAACCTCTACAATTGTGTCGCCGTTTTGGTTATGATTGTTTAATCTTCGCATAATGCCTTGTCGTACGCCCCCACGTCTAGTTGTACAGATGTCTGCGATGCGCCCTCGCCTATAGTTAGCATGGCCTTACGCGTAGCCTGCGCAACCGGCCCATCGGCTAGGCATATAACTAAGCCGCCGGGTGGGTTAATAACTACAGCTGCGCTTTTTAGTTCGTGTAGCTTTGCGGCAGCTTCAATTTTTGTATCTGTAGTAAATGACCCAATAAGGCCAGCAAAACTAACGCGCTGGGCGCCCGATGCCAATGTGCCAGTAGCACCTTGAAACTTGGGCAGTGTGCTTAAAAATATGATAGTGCCGAATTTTGGATAAGGAGGTGTGCCTGATTTGGTGGTTATGCGCGACACTGTAATACCAAAATCTAAGTTGGATGATTCTGTCATGTCTGGGCGGCCATCTGCAGCGGCTATTGGTGCTATGGGTGTTGGGTAGGCGTTGTCTATGCTAGATACTTCACGGTCATTGTCATCTAGCCTACGGGCGGCTAAACTAAATACATCGTAACCACTATTACTGGCGTTGTTGTTAAAGCTAAGTGCCTTGCCTAAATATACACAGTCGTTGCTTGTACCCTGCACGCTTGGTGTAGTGCTGTCAAAAGTTGGTGGTGCGCCGTCGCCAGATACCATGCAGCTAAATGACCCGTTATTGGGGTAATATCCATTAGCCACCTGCCCTACAACTTCTTGCATACGGCTTTGTACATCTGTAACTGCCTGGCTAAACTGTACGGTAGCTTGCCTGCCAGCCATTAAACTCATTGCCGAAATCAACAAAACACCAGTGACTCCTAAAAAAATCATGGTCTCTACAATTGTGTAGCCGCCACCTCTGTTCATATCAAAATTATACCATAAGCGTATCAGTTTAAGGTTACAACATTAATATAGTGTCGACATACCAAGTTACTAATTGCTGGCCAAACAGCACAACAATAACCGTGGCAATAATTAACAGTGGCCCAAAAGGCAGCTTGCTTGTAAGCTTTTTTTTACCGCTTACAAGTGACGGCATGCTAATAATAATACCTATTAAAGATGCAAAAAACAGCACCAAGCCGGCCGGTATTGGGCGGTGCACCAATAGCGCAATTGCCAGACCCAGCCGTACATCGCCGAAACCTATCCAATTGCTGTTTATAGCGTAAATTACGTAGAATAGGCCCGATGCTATGGCAATTGCGCTGGCTAGCCAGCCCAACGCTGCCCAGTTGGGGTCGCTTACAAAAAACGTCATAAAGTAGGCTGCGCTAACGGCCCACAGTGGGTATATAAGCTTATTTGGCAACTTGTACCACTGGGCATCGTACAAAAACAGTATTAGCAGCAGTACTAAGGCCAAACACCACAATGCAAACCGCAGTATAAGCAGGCTGGTGTTTAGCTGATATGGCCAAAAAGCCCAGCTGGCGGCAAATAATACACCGCCCAACAGCTCGGCAGCCGGCATAAGCTTACTTAGCTTTTTATGACAATAACGGCACTTACCCTTAAGGCCAAGCCAACTAAACAACGGTACAAGGTCACGGGCAGCCAACTTATGTTTGCAATGTTCGCATTCGCTAGTATCGTTTACAAAATTACGGTGTTTTTTTATACGCCAAGCTGTGGCTAGTGCAAAACTACCAAAACACAGGCCTATTACAAAAAAGTAAAACGTAAGTATAAGCGTCATAACTAAAACGTAGTATAACAAAAAACCGCCCCAGTTGGGGCGGTTTATTTAAAAACTATTTAGCTTATTGCGATAGACACTGTGTGCCGCTTGGTTCTACACCGAAATACACAACACTTTGGCGTGTAGTACCAGCCAGCGGGACATCCGTGACTGCTGCACCACATTTTGTACCAGTCACTAGATACATGGTATCCGAGTTAGGTGCTGTAGCTGGTAGGCCCGCGAATGTAGACAGACTTACAGTCGTGAAGTATGTCCACGTTGGAGTGTTAAGCGCTGCTACAACGTTGGCGGGTAGTGCTCCGTTGTTGTTACTATTATATTCTGCAACCAAACCAGCTAAACGTGTGGCATCGTTTTTACGCTGCGTGTTACGGTTACTGCGCTGCAGTGCCGGAATCGCCAAAAATACGATTGCCATAATAAGGCCTGCTACTGCTAATACGATCATAACTTCTATGATTGTAAATCCAGATTGCTTTTTAGTTTGTGTTGTCTTGTTCATACAGTTTATCCCCCCTGTAGTTGTTTACTGTGTATTTGTATAGCATAAGCGTAATGCTTTGCTGATTAAATTGCAAGCACTACTTAATGACCGATTTGCCCACCAGGCCATATATTGGTAATAACACGGCGGCAACAATAATTAGCGCCACTATGCCCAATACAATCATTAATACAGGCTCAATGATGGTGCTAACAGATTTAATCTGGTTATCTACCTCTTTTTCGTAGTAGTCGGCGGTTTTTTCTAGCATGGCTTCTATGGCACCGCTATCTTCACCAATTTTTAACATTTGCGGTACAAGGTCTAAAAAGTTTGGGTCACCAGCTAGGGACGCCGAAAGTGCCTTACCGCCCTTAACTTTCTCTATGGCCTGGTTAATAGATTTAGATATATGTACGTTATCTACAGCTTTGGCTGTAATTTCTAGGGTTTGTATAAGCGGAACACCTGTAGCAACAAGCGTTGTACCAGTACGTGCAAAACGCGCCATGTAAAGCTTCATAAACAGTTGACCTATTGGCCACATGCGCATTTTTAAGGCGTCAAAAAACGATTTGCCAGGCGCAGTTCGTATCCACCGCCCCGTTGAAAAGGCCATTATTACAAGTGCAATGACTACGAAGTACCATTTACTAATGATAAAGTGCGATATAACCAACAAAACGCGTGTTATAAGTGGTAGTTGCACGCCTGGTATGCCATCATAAAGCGTTTCTACCTGAGGTAATACACTTGTTATCATAAAGCCCACAACGCCCATCATTACAAGCAAAACAATAACTGGGTAGGTCATAGCACCGCGCACTTTTGCCATAATTTCGGCATCTTTTTCTTGCTGGTTGGCAATACGTTCTAGCGATGTATCTAGGGTACCCGATGTTTCACCGGATGCTATAAGGCTTACAAAAACCTGGTTAAATACATTTGGGAACTTAGCAATTGCCTCGGACATAGGCTTACCAGATTCTACATCTGTAATAATGCTATTAATTACAGCTTGCAGTGGCTTGCTTTTGGTTTGTGCTAGCACGCTGCGCAAACTTTGTACCAGCGGTAAACCGGCATTAATAAGCGTACTTAATTGTCGAGCAAAAATAACCCGCTCTTTAGTTTTTACTTTATTAAATAGCTTCGAAAGTCCTTTTCCATCTATACTTTTTGCTGTTACCTCAAGCGGTGCTAGGCCTTCTTTTTGTATTAGGCGTGCGGCGGCCTGCTGGTTTTCAGCCTGAACCTCGGCCTTAACTTTTTGGCCTGTTGCGGGGTCACGCGCTGTATAGGTAAACGTCAACATATTAGCTTCTCATTAGCCTATCTAGTTCTTCAATATCTATGGCGTAATTGCGGGCTTCTTCGTAGCTTATTGTACCGGCGTGAATTAGATTAACTAACGTCTTATCCATGCTTTGCATGCCGTGGTCAGCGCCGGTTTGTATAACTGCCTCTAGCTGGTGCGTTTTACCCTCGCGGATAATGTTGCGCACAGCCGGTGTTGCCACTAAAATTTCGGCAGCAGCTATACGCCCACCGCCAATTGTTGGTACAAGGCGCTGGCTACAAATGGCCATTAGTATGTTGCTTAGCTGGCTGCGAATTTGCGGCTGTTGGTGCGGCGGGAAAACATCAATCATACGGTCTATACTCTGGGCTGCGCTGTTGGTGTGCAGTGTCGCAAACACAAGGTGACCGGTTTCGGCAATAGTAATGGCGCTAGCTATTGTTTCTAGGTCGCGCATCTCGCCAATTAAAACTACGTCGGGGTCTTGGCGCAAAGCGCTGCGCAAAGCAGCACCAAAACTAAACGTATCGTAGTGAACTTCGCGCTGCACTACCGCAGATTTTGCAGATTTGTGCGTAAATTCGATTGGGTCTTCTATGGTTATTATGTGCGACGGGCGGGTCTGGTTAACCTTATTAAGAAGTGACGCAAGCGTAGTTGATTTACCCGACCCTGTTGGGCCCGTTACAAGCACTAAACCGCGTGGGTAATCTGTAAATTTGCTTACTACGGGCGGCAAACCTAGTTGTTCAATGTTTAAAATTTCGTTTGGTATAAGGCGAAGTGCGGCAGCCAAATTACCACGTTCGTGAAAAGCGTTTACCCTGAATCTGCCTAGGTCACCAAACGCAAAACTAAAGTCGAACTCTTTATCTTTTAGCAAAATTTGTTTTTGGTCAGCATCTAATACTGCGAATACCAAAGTTTCTACTGTTTCTTCAGTTAATACATCGGCGCCCGCAACAGGTACAAGCGACCCGTCAACACGCAACATAGGTGGCAATCCAACTTGCAAGTGCAAATCTGATGCTTTGCGCTTTATTACTTCTTCTAAAAGTAGTTCAATTCTTGGTTGTGCTGACATTTCCACCTCTACTAAATCTTATTTTAAGCTGAATCCGATGATGCAACGCGGTTTACTTCGGCCATTGACGTGCGCCCTGCTAATGCCTTTAGATAGCCATCTTGTTGCATAGTTACCATACCGTTAACCTGTGCAGCTTTTTGAATATCGCCGCTTGTACTGCGGGCAAGTATAAGTTTTTGAATCAAGTCGTCGATTTCAAATACTTCATATAACCCCATGCGCCCTTTGTAACCATCTGGGCTGGCGGCACTAACTTTGCCCTTAGTTAAAGTATAAGCGCTTTGAGTGCTTAGAGGCAAGGTTTCGTATCCCATATCTTCGCAGGTTGCAGCCATATCAGCTTCGGTTTTTGGTAATAAATCGCCTAGTACCTGCTGTATTGCATGCGTTTCGGCTTCCGAAGATTGATAGGTTTCGCCGCCAGGTATAAGTTTGCGCACAAGCCGCTGGCCGATAACTGTATGTACTGTACTGGCGATCAAAAATGGTTCTATACCCATATCCAGCAGGCGGGGCAAAATACCAGCCGCACTGTTAGTGTGCAGTGTACTAAACACCAAGTGGCCTGTTAATGCTGCCTGTACCGCTAGCGTGGCCGTCTCTTTATCGCGGATTTCCCCAACCATAACAACGTCGGGGTCTTGGCGCAAAATACTACGCAGGCCACTCGCAAAAGTTAGCCCTACTTCGGCATTAACCTGTATTTGGTTGATGCCGTTCATCTTATATTCAACCGGGTCTTCAAGTGTGACTATGTTAATTTCGTCGCTTTTAATTTCTTGCAATAGGGCGTATAGGCTAGTAGATTTACCAGACCCAGTAGGGCCTGATGTTAGTATCATGCCATTAGGACGCTTTAGGCCGTTACGGATTGTCCGTAGGGCGCGGCCATGGTAACCCATGTCTTCTAGTTTTAGTGACGTGCCGCTTTTATCAAGCAAACGTATAACCACTTGTTCGCCCCATACAACCGGCGATATTGCTATACGCAGGTCGATAGTTTTGTCTTTGACGTTTATTGTAAACTGGCCGTCTTGTGGTATGCGGTGTTCATCTATTTTTAGGGTACTTAAAATTTTAATACGCGATACTAGCGGTGCTTCGGTAGATTTTGGCAACTTCATAATTTCACGCAGTACCCCATCAATGCGGCAGCGAATTTTTAGTTCTTTTTCTAGTGGTTCTATATGTATATCACTAGCCCTGTTGGTGGCTGCATATTCTAGTATTGTGCTGAGTGCTTTACTGATGGGCGAATCCTGAACAATTGTTTTAATATTTTTTGCGTCGCCGGCAGCAATAATATCTATTTCTTCTTGTTCGCTTTCTAGTGCGCCGCCTACCTCTTTATCTAGGTCGGTTACATATTGGCGCAATACCTGCCGTATACCTTCTTCGCTGGCCGAATATACTTTAAGCGGGCGGCCAATTTTGTTGCTTAAAAAGTCCACGGCTTGCACGTTGTCGGCATCTAGCATTGCAACAACCAAACGGTTTTGCATTTCGCCCAACGGCACTGCCATATAGCGTTCGGCAACTTCGGCGGGTAGTAAGCTTAGTATTTTTGGATCAATATGCGAATTACTCAAATTAACGTACGGCACATTAGCGACATGGGCGATGGTTTTAGTGAGCGTCTCGTTGGTTAAAATACCTTCGGTTACTAAAAACGTAAAAAGTGGTGTGCCCTTTAGGCTGGCGTCGGTACGGAACTTTTTAAGCTTATCAGCATTAAGCACATTGTCTTGTAACAACGCGTCTTCTACTTGTTTTTGCACCGCGGTTGATAATACGCTCATATATACTACCTGGCGTCCTACTGTTTAAACGGCTTTGTGTTTGTACTGTCGCCTATCTGTATTTTTTGGGTAGGATTAATCGATTTATCGTTAAAATATTTACTGTCGGGCCTTACAAACTCTGCGCCAATTGGTTCTACAACTTCTACTTTTTGCTGCTGGTTTTTAGGTGTATTAATAAGTACGTTAGACAATACAAAACTAAAAGTTGCGCTAATAATTACTATTACCGCAATAGTTAACATATCTTTTTGTTTCATATTACTTAACCACCTTTGTAGAGATTTTTAGCACTTTTTCGGGCTGGTAGTAGGTTTTGGCGCTAATTGTTAAGGCTATTTTGCCTTGCGCAGCGCTTATAGTTACCTTACTGACATACATAGGCCTGATTGATCGCTCTAGCGATGTAAGCAGCGTCTGTGCGCCTTCAAAAGTAGTGTTTACAGTTATTGGGAAAGGCATCGCTACCGGTGCTGGCTTATCTATATTTGCACTTTGCTGGGCAACTTCGTCGTCGTTACCACCAAGTGATTCTATTGTATAACCACCGTCCTTAAGTATTTTTTCCATACTGCTCATTAGCCCCGGGAAATCGTATTTACTAGGCAGTGCATCTAGCACAATACGTGGGTTGTCGCCGTCACGCGGGCCACTGCCAGCTGGGCTGCCACCCAAAACGTTCTGTGGTTCGCTAGCAAACGACTTATAGCTAGCAACCAGCGAATCTACGTTGGCTATGTTGGTTTTTAGTTGCTTGTAGGCTATTTGCTTTTGCTTCATTATTTTGGACTGGTATTGGCTTTGTTTAAATAGTGCCCGGCCGGCCAACATTGAAAACACTAATAAAAATGATGCAACACCAATAAACAGCATCATGCTGGCATTGGCTTTATCTATCATTAAGCGCTTATTGTTAGACGTTTTGGCTGTTTTATCCATACTAATTAGACCCCTGTTTTGGTAAAGGCGTAGCATCCTCTTTAAAAATTGCCGACGGTTTTTCGGTCTCGGACCTATTGCTGGTTATTTTTGGTACCACTAGCGTAGGCGTTACAGTGTTACTAAACAAAATTGGGTCAAACCCGAATGTTAGCAAAAAGCCGGCTTTTTGCTTGGGATCACTACTAACTGCTGTTAAGCTTACGGTTGTTACAACATTAGTAAAGGGCTTACCAGTAGTGGTTTTATCTGTTGTGTAGGTAGCAAATTTTAGTGTATCTACATACTTGTTAACTGTAGCTGCGCTATCAGCACTGCCCGTAATAGTAATTATGTTGGTGGTAAAGTCTACATCTAGGGCAGATATGCTAACCGCGGCTGGTGTAACCTGGGTCATATAGTTTAGTATGCGCGAACTTACCGGCTTGTTATCGTGCAGTGCTGGCAGGGCTGAAAGCTGGTTCTGAATGGTCAAAATTTTATCTAGATCTTGGATGTCTTGAAGCTGCTTTGTTTGGGCTACAATATCTTTACTAACATCGTTCAAAGACTTTTTTTGCAATACTTGAACGGATACAAATAATGCTGCTAGCAGACCTACTGAAACAGCGCTGACTAAAATTGAACTAAGTATAACTACGCGTTTAGTACGCTGAGTTTGGATGTATTTAATTTTTACATCTGGCAAAAGGTTAAACTGAATCATTATTCAACCCTCTCTGCCAAGCCAGCGGCAATTGCAAAGTGGTTAGATACAGCCAAAAGTTCGTTTTGTTTATCTTGCGGGAAGGCTACGTTGCGCCAAGCATTACCAATTTCGACACTTAGGCCAAACTTGTTAGCAATAAACAGCGGGAACTCTGGCAGGGCTGCTGCGCCACCAGATACAATAATGCGCTCTATGTGGGCGTTGCCGTAACGCATCTGAAAAAACTTGATGGATTTTTCTATTTCGCTTAGCAAAATATCTATGGTTGCACTAATTGCACCGTACACTTGGC
>JAYUWM010000059.1:0-5459 GCA_043753565.1 bacterium | reverse complement strand
TTATATTATTAGCATAAGTTTTATGTTTTGTCAATTTGAAGATGTAATAAAAAAGCTCCGTTGTCGGAGCTTTCTACAGTTGTACTGTTAGGTTACGCTTGTGGCTGCATTCCGAGGTGCTGGCGCACTTTATCTACTACATCAGCAATAACAACCTGTGACTTAACTAAGTAATCGTCTACACCTAGGTCTTTGGCGCGTTGGCGGTCGCTGTCTTGGCTGAGGGCTGTTAGCATAATAACGCGTATGTTAGCGGTATCTGGAGTGTTGCGCAGAATATCTAGCACATCAAAGCCACTTACTTTTGGCATCATTACATCAAGCAGAATAATATCCGGCCTGAATTCGATTGTGGCAGCTAGTGCTTCTTCGCCGTTTGGTACGCGCTTGACCATAAAGCCTTCGGCATCAAAACGGGTGGTATATACACTGGCTAGCGCGTCGTCGTCTTCTACTAACAAAATCTTTTTTTGGTTGCTGGGTGTAGGGGCAATAACTTGTGGATCCATAATACCTCTTATGCTACTTTGTTTGGGTGCATGCGTCAATGAAACCGATAAATAACGGATGCGGGTGTGTAGGGCGTGATTTAAGTTCTGGGTGGAACTGCGAAGCAATAAAGAATGGATGGTCAACGCCTTCAATAATCTCGACTAAGTTGCCATCTGGCGACACGCCGCTGGCAGTGATTCCCCAAGACTGGTACTGATCACGGAAATCGTTGTTAGCCTCGTAGCGGTGCCGGTGGCGTTCTTGCACTTGGTATGTGCCGTACAGCTTATGCGCCATTGAACCTTTTGCCAGGTTGCAGGGGTAGTTACCAAGGCGCATTGTACCACCCGTGCCTTCTTTGCCCTTTTGAGTTTGCATAGTATGAATAACAGCTTGCGGAGTGCCTGGGTCAAGTTCAATTGTGTTGGCTTTTTTGAGCCCGGCGCGGCGTGCCGCAGCAATTACGCCCATTTGCATACCCAAACAAAGCCCAAGGTAAGGCAACTTTGTATCTAAGCTGTAAATAGCCGCCCTAATTTTGCCCTCTAACCCGCGTTTGCCAAAACCGCCAGGCACCACAATGCCCTGCAGCCCTTTTAGTTGTTTGGCAATATCTATATTATTATCTTCGAAATGCTCGGCATCTATCCAGACAATTTGTACTTGTTTACCGGCAGCCCAAGCAGCGCTTTTTAACGCTTCAAAAACTGACATGTAGGTGTCTTGATTGTTTAGGTATTTTGCGACTATACCTACTTTGACATGCGGCGCTGATTCATCACTCGCGCTGCCAAGCATCGTTTTCCACGGGCCCAAGTTTGCCTTTAGTTTACCAAAGCCCAGGTGTTCGGTAATAACATTGCCTATACCGTACTGTTCTAGGGTTATAGGTACTTGGTATATAGTTTTTGCGTTAGGTAACCGTACAATTGCCCTATTGTCTACACCGCTGAATAAGCTCAGCTTATCAACAACCTCATCTGGTGGCATTTCTTCACTACGGGCAACTAAAATATCTGGCACTATACCGACAGACCGCAAATCACGCACAGCATTTTGGGCGGGCTTTGTTTTAAATTCTTTGCTTGCACCTAAGTATGGTACATAAACCACGTGTACAAACACACAGTTTTGGCGTCCAACTTTTTGGGCTAGTTCACGGATTGCCTCTATAAATGCCGGGCTTTCGTAGTCACCAACCGTACCACCAATTTCGACTATATGAACATCGAAACCCTTGGCGTTGTCGGTAATGTGCTGTTGAATAGCATTTGTAAGATGCGGGATAACTTGCACCGTTTTGCCCAGATATTTACCGGCACGTTCATCGTTAATCACATTTAGTAGTAGACGGCCACTCATAAGGCTGCTGCCCTGAGTAAGTTCGATATCTAAGAACCGCTCGTAGTGACCTAGGTCTAGGTCTGTTTCGGCGCCGTCAGCAGTTACAAAACATTCGCCGTGTTCGGCTGGGTTTAGTGTACCGGCATCGGGGTTAAGGTATGGGTCACACTTTTGAATGTTTACTTTAAGCCCACGAGCTTTTAGAATGTTGCCAATTGAAGAGGCTGTTATACCCTTGCCGACGCCCGAAAGCACTCCGCCCGTAACAAATATATACTTAGGACCCAGCTGGGCTCTTGCCACACATACCCCTTATTTATACATTTAATACTACCCTACATCTACACCCGCGCGCAAGTTTAGATACGCAAGATACCAAATGCGGATAATGTGCGCTTTACATGTGGCCTTTAGCCAGCATGTGGCGCTAGCGACCCATTCCCGATTTGCTATCTTGCTTTACGACGCTGTTATAACAAAAAACCTACCGGGAAGGGATTGCAAACGCCATGGGCGAGTCTGCAAAGACTCCCCATAGAGAGTGCCTTATCCGTGTGGGTTTATTTGTTATTACTGTGGTTATTTTAGGTAGGCTTTGGCGGCGTCCATTTGTGGGTCGCGGCTGGCTTTTACATCTTCTTCAGTTAGTTTAACTTCAGTGTCTGGCTTAATGCCCTCTTTATCGATGTTTTTGTCGTTTGGTGTAAACCAACGTGCAATTGTAACTTTTAGTGTACCACCGCCTTGTAGTTGCAGAATTTGTTGCACACTCCCCTTACCGTAAGATTTTTCGCCAATTAAAGTTGCTGCTTCGTTATCACGCAAGGCACCGGCTGTAATTTCGCTGGCGCTGGCGCTGCCACCATTAATTAGTACGACTGTCTTAATGCCCTTTAGTACTGGTGTGCCGCTAGCCTTGAGAGTTTTTTCTACTTTGCTACCGCGCTTTTCTAGCAATATTGTTTTACCACTTTGAAGCCACAAGCTGCTAACTTTAACTGCACTGTCTAGCAAGCCACCTGGGTTACCACGCATATCTAGCACCACACCGCGCACATTTGCGGCTCTACACTCGTTTGCAGCTTGCAAGGTTAGTTTTGAGGTATCTTCGCCAAAGCGGCTAAGCGTAATAACGCATAAACCGTCTTTAATTTCCCATTTAACACTTGGCACACTAATTTGGGCACGCTTGACTGTTATTTCTACTTTTTTACCGTCGCGCGCTAGAGTTAACTTAACATCCGTACCAGCTTTGCCGCGAATAAGTTTTACGGCTTCGGCTATAGACATATCTGTGACCAGGTTATCGTCTATTTTAACAATAATATCTTTGCTTTTTACACCTGCGGCTTCGGCTGGGCTACCAGCGATTGGCGTTATAATAACGATACTATTAGCGTCGTCTTTACCAAGTTCTGCACCAATCCCTTCAAAACTTCCGCTCAACTCGTCGTTAAAGGCTTTGCTGTCTGCTTCGTTAAAGAATTCGGTATAAGGATCATCGGCGGATTTAGCAACGCCAGACTTTATGCTATCCATAAGCTTTGTGTCGTCTACTGTTCCATCAAAATTATCTTTTAGAGTCTGCACTACCTCGTTAACATCGTTAAAATCGCCCGCTTTTTGGCCTATACTGCCGCTGCGCAGGCCATTTAGGCCAACATCACCCCTACCAAACACCCAGCCACTAGCAAACAACAATAGGGCAACAACTACTGCCGCGGCGCTATACACTGTTTTGTTAGTTATGCCGTTACTATCTGGTTTAGGTTGTGATGAAGTACTAATATCTGTACTATGATTTGATTGCTTGTTTTTATGTTTAAATGCCACGGCTTTAACTACCTCTTAATTATTATACTTAAACTACATTGTACTACGCAGGGGCGGTAAAGCTTAAGGAAATCTGATGTACTTATTGAAGAAATATACCGATACAGTAGCTTCGCTATATTCGCCAGAAACCTGTGCATTATATTGGCTAATACGCATTGTACCGTCACCGTACACGGCCTCGACGTAAGCAACGTGGCCAAAGCCACCACCAGTTGCAACACCTACGTCGCCTGCTTGTGGGCTATTAAACTGCCATGAACTTGGTGCGCCGTAAACCCAATTTTTTGCATTACCATAATACATAGGAGCTTGCCTGCCCGAACGTTCAACTGCCCAAGCTGCATAGCTAACACATTGACGCGTACAGTAGCCCCACCTATCTGGGCCCTCGCCAGGGCCACAGCCCCAAGGCACCATACTAAAAGCGTAATTATTGTAGGGGTAACCACCGTTATTGCCGTTACCGCTCTCTAACCTAATTTGGGCAAATAGTGCTTTGTTTACTTCGGCCTGCTGTGCGCGTAAGTTACTAACTAACCCACGGTAGCGTGCCTCGTCGCCCTGTGTTTGAATAAGCAGTGACTGACGGTCGCCGCGTTGGGCCGCTACTGCATCTTTTTGGGCCTGCTGTACTTTGAGTAGTTCTTCTTGTTCGAACTGCTGCTTTTGGATCTCTTGTTTAAGCGCTATTACTTTTTCGGTAGATCCCTGAATAGCTGTTTTTAGCCTAGTTAAGTATTCTTGGCTATCTATAAACTGCGAAAAACTATCACTGCCTATTAGGAGTTCTACTGGTGATGCACCGCCCTTTTTGTATAATGCACGCATACTGTCTTTTAAAAGGTCTCTTTGGCGATCAAGTTCTGCCTGTGTTTCATTTAGCTTGTTCTGAAGTTCTTGAATTTTTAGATTAGTTTGCTGGATTTGAGCTTCTGCTTGGCCAATTTGTACATCAAGTGCGCTAACCGCCTTTTTTAAACTATCCGCCTGCGAGGCTAGTTCTTTGGCCCTGGCATTACCAGAGTTAATTTGTTCTTGCAAGGCACTAACCTGTGTACGTAGTTCGGCTGAAGATATAGCTTTTGCGGTTGCACCAAACATACCTACAACAAGCACTGTTGCTGTAACTAAAGCAAAGATTTTTTGTTTTAGACGAAATGTCTTGATCACGAACTTATTATAGCATAAGCACACAGCACTTTTATTGATTACCAGTGCTTTAGCTTTAGATACTTATTCATGGCTAGTAGGCTACTAAATACACCAACAAGCATGCCTGTTAATACGGCGGCTACAAGTGATAATAACATGATTGATGTGCCGGTAAATAATGAGTAGCTAGCCGAGAATTCGGCCTGAGATTGCACTTTTGGCCCGATACTTAATATGGCCGAATACACAGCAATATTTGCAAGCACACCCGCTATAAAACCGTACATGCATGATTCTACTAAGAAAGGCCCGCGGATATAGTTTGGCGTGGCGCCAATAAGTTTCATAATTCTAATTTCTTCAGACCTTGTAAATATTGCCATACGTATAGTGTTAAAAATAATTAACACTGATACAGCAGCAAACAAAACTGCAGCAAAAATACTGCCTCGGGTAATATACTTTTGTGCACTAGTAGCGCGGGCAATAGTCTCTTTGGCGACATCATTCTTACCAACCGATACATCGTCTACTACGTCTTTGTAGCCTTCTTCTTTAGCAATTGTTACTACAGAACCACTTTTGGATAAATCAGTTAATGATACCTCTAGTGATTCGGGCAGAGTTGTTGCACC
>JAYUWM010000058.1:0-16557 GCA_043753565.1 bacterium | reverse complement strand
CTCAAAGAGCGGGGCGTAATAGGTTGCGCTCCAAAGCCAACCAGTGGCTCTGAGCGGTATGATATAAATCCGAAACCTCACCATCATTTCATGTGTGTGACGTGTAGTAGTATCTGTGATGTGCCTGAAACGCCCGAAGCACGAGTCGTTATAGACCAGCTAAAAGAGCTGAGCGGTGAATGTGCGCTCGCTGGGACACTTACTATGCGAGGTATTTGTAAAAAATGCGTGAAAGAAAACATATGAAAAAAATAGCCATCATTGTAGTCGTTTTACTTACAGCACTTGGAATCTATGGAATTACTACTTCAAAAAATGTGCCTTCTCAGCAGGCTAAGACATTTTCATCTATTCAGTCGGATGTAAAATCAGGCGCAAAATTGTACGACGTCCGAACCGCGGCCGAATACAAAGCCGGTCACTTTGAAAACGCATTTAACTTTTCCCTGCAAGACATGCAAGCGGGCACATTACCCGATGTTGCCAAAGACCAGACAGCCTACGTCTACTGTCAGAGTGGCAACAGATCTTCGCAGGCGACTGCGATTCTGAAACAATCCGGCTTTACAAATGTTATAGATCTCGGCGGGCTGCAAGATGTCCAGTCGACTGGCGGGAAATTAATTCAATAAAGGAGGAATGTTATGAAAATTACTGTATATAGCACGACCACTTGCCCATACTGCGTTATGTTGAAGCGCTGGTTGAATGACAAGAAAGTAGCTTACACGGAGTACATGGTAGATAAAAATCCTATCGCAGCCCAGTCGATGATGCAACACAGCGGTCAGCGAGGCGTTCCGTTTAGTACTATCGAGCATGCTGACGGTACGGTAGATAAAATACATGGCTTTGACCGAGCCAGGTTTGAAACAGTCCTGCAAAAGGCTAACTAAACAATAAAGTGAAGGAGAAGACTATGTTTGGAATGGGAAAGAAAATCGATGCAGACGAGGTAACAAAAGAATTAAACGACGGCAGTGCGCTACTAGTCGATGTTCGTGGCGACGACGAATGGTACAGTGGCCACGCCAAAGGTGCTATGCATCTTTCGGTTGACCGTATCGCCCACGGTGAGCTGCCAACTAAAGATGTTTCAAAGAAGATATACGTTTATTGTGCGTCCGGTGGCAGATCGTCCACGGCCGCCAGTTACCTAAAAAAGAAAGGTTTTACCGTCGAGAATATTGGCGGCTTGAGTACCTGGCGGAGTGCCGGGGGAGGGATGGAGTAGGTTGTCGATGAATATAATAACGATCGAAACCGAGTCACTTGGCAATAGGGGTTATTTGGTTCATGATGGTGCGTCTGGTGTTGTGATTGACGTCCAGCGTGATTATCAGCGATGGGCTGATGCGGCCGATAGGGCTGGGGTTAGTATTACGCACGTTTTTGAAACGCATATGCACAATGATTATGTGACCGGGGGCTATCAGCTTGCAAAAAAGAGTGGAGCTGTGTATGTCATACCAAAAGATAGCGGCACGTCATTTAATGCCCACGAGGTTGCGGATAACAAATCAATTAACTCGGGCTCACTTAGTATTACCGGATTGCATACACCTGGCCATACCGAGCATCATATGAGCTACTTGATTACAGATGGTAATTTGAGCGCCGTCTTTACTGGAGGAGGTATATTATATGGTACTGTCGGACGCACTGATTTAGTTTCAAAAGAAAAGACCGACGAGCTAACGCACGCACAGTACGACTCCGCACAACGTCTCAGCACAAAACTAGCCGATGAAACGGCTGTATTTCCCACGCATGGTTTTGGCAGTTTTTGTTCGTCGGCTGAAGGTTCTGGTGCAGTCAAAAGTACGATGGCAAGCGAAAAGAAGCTGAATATCGCTTTTACGAGCGAGCGTGAAGACTTCGTTCGGCAAATTATCGCTGGACTAGGCCCGTACCCTCGATACTATGCTCATATGGGTGAAGCAAACCAGGCGGGTCCCGCTGAAGTACGCCAGCTTCACGTTCACTCATATTCCAGCGAGGATATCGGTGTACATCTACATCAGCAAAACTCTTGGGTTATCGATACGAGAGCACGGAAGCTATTTGCAGCCCACCATCCGGAAGGCGCGATTGGTATCGAGCTCGGGAACTCGTTTGCCACCTATGCTGGCTGGATCATACCCTGGTCAGACAGGCTATTGCTGGTAGGAGATACCGAGAAAGTACTACTGGATGCATATAAAGAGCTATCCCGAATTGGAATGGATTCATTCGTAGATGGCGCGACCGACGACATGCAAAACTACTTCAATGCTGGTGATAAGGCAAGCTTCAAGGTAGCTAATTTTGATGATTTGAAAGTGAAATTACAAGATAAACCTTATGTATTGGATGTTCGTCAAAAGGCAGAGCGCAACGACGGTCACATACCAGGCTCACATCATATACCACTTCAAGACGTGCTCGATCGTATACACGAAACACCTGACGATAAAGAAATATGGGTACATTGCGCATCAGGCTATAGGGCTAGTATTGCAGCAAGCTTATTGAACAATATGGGGCGTACTCCGGTACTCATTAGTGACGACTTCAGCAGGGCTGTTGAAGTCGGAATAACATAACCGTTAGTGATATGATTGGATATTATCGAAGCCAAAGCGCTGGAATAGCGTACAGTTGTTTACCCCAAGACCATTTGCCGGCCGGAAACCAATAATGATAGGTACCGCAATGCATTCAACGGGTGGTTAACTTTAAGTTAGCCGGAAAACCTTCCGATACAGCCAGGAGCCTAGGCACCAGAGCGATAGAGTTAGAATAGTGCCACCAACCACAACAAGGCCACCTAGAACAAGACCAAAAGTCGCATTCTCGCTGCGAAAAGCCAGCGCCGAACCAGTAAGGGCTGCGGCGGATATAACGTACGAAAAGCGCCGTGGTCTTGGTGTCGCTGGCAGGGGTGGGGCGCCAAATAAGTAACGAACGCCGTAGTTGTAAACGAGGTCAATAAACATTGCCCGCGGGAATAATGCGCCACTGGCAGCGACTACAGCCATCGATCCTAGCCAGACCGGTGAACGAAGCAACAGGCCCACTACTATGAGGAGCGTACCGACTCCAGGCGTAAACCGGAGTGGCCATGCGTATCGTGACTTACTCTCACTATCTAGATCAGTAAAGCCTTGGTTGTCTAGGTTGGTTTGTGTACGGGTGTTATATCTTGTCATATCGGGGTCTTCTCTCTAATTGGAATATAGCATGTGCAGCCTTAAGCCCCTAATTCGAAGATAGCTTCATGCAGCGCGAAGCAAGTTATGTATCCGCCTAGTGGTGGTGACAATGCTAAAAAAGTCGGTGTGCGCTCTTTATCCCGCAGCAAATAAAGAAGCTCGGTTTATCTGGGCATTTTTTATTTGGTATGACTTTAGTGTCTTAACTTTGCCTAAGGGGTTAGGACGAAAATTGCCGGTGGCACCTTGCTTTCATTATTTTCTCCCGTGTAAAGGTATATACTAGTAGGAGTTATAATAAAGCATGCTATGCTATAGCAATAAATTATAGAGGAGACGAACATGGTCACAGGATATTGCGTTAAGTGTAAAGAAAAAGGCGTTGAATTGTCAGCACCAGAAATTTGCCAAACTGCTAAAGGTGGTTTTATGGCCAAAGGCAAGCACGCTAAATGCGGAACTACCGTTTGTGCAATGATGTCTAAAGACAATGCTGAAAAAGCAGTAACAGGTGGCGCTAAAAAGGCTTACTAAGCTTTTTTTACGAAGTAGCTTTTAGCCACAGGCCTAAAAACAGTGTAATACTGACCAAAAGAGACGATTAAACTCGTCTCTTTTGTTTGTATGGAGCTTAAGGGGGAAGATCTCAGCTTAAGTTATATGACACTTGAACTTAGGTTAAAAAGTAAAGTCTTACATTCGTAGCTAATCCCGCGTACATATTTTGGTATGATTATTACTAGAATGAAAAAAATATCTATCGTAGGCTGTCCGGGTGCTGGCAAATCAACATTTGCATGTGCGCTTGCTCAGAAAACTGCTATACCGTTAATTCATCTAGATTATCACTATCACCAAAGTGAAAAGGATTATGGAAGCAACACACAAGCCTGGCTTGCTAAGATGGCAGAGCTAACATCGGGCGACAGTTGGATTATTGAAGGTAATTATGGCTCGTCATATGCTCAGAGGATTCCGAAGTCTGACACTTTGATATTTATGGATATGCCTTCGTGGCTTTCGGTGTGCAGCGTACTTAAAAGACGATTTGAATACCGCAATAAAAAGCGCGCCGAAATGCCTGATGAATGGGTTGAAAAAATTGACCCACTGTTTTTTAAGTTTGTGGTGCTTTTTAGGATTAAATCAAGAAAAGCTGCGTACAAATGGCTAGACGGATTATAAAGTCTTAGTTTGTAAAAACTATAAAAAAGTCTTGACGATATATTTGAAGTTAGGTATTTTTTTTGTGAAGAAGCCCAAGTGAAACAGCACTTTTAAAGTATACGTAGCTAATCAAGTTCGATAGTTTGAAATAAGTATTTAGTTCGTAAGCTACATCTGTGGGTGTAAGTCTTCTGTAAATTATATATAAAGATGCACATTTTCGTGCCTCTTTTTAATACCTTCGTACTGCTTCTTAAGGATCTAAAAACTGTGGCGTAGCTTCATTAACTCCCGGTGGCTTCATCTCACTTACTCAATACGTGGTTAAGAACTTGGACAACAATCACTCCTGTATCTAGAAAGTGCTAGTAAAATCTTTTGCCAAATTCAGCCATTCTATTCTTAATTGGGCGATTTTTATCACACCTTGCTGTTAAAATTCTTACTTCGGTTTTTTTTAATCAACGTATAGTTAGCAATATAAGCTAAATTGGAGTTAATATGATTACTGGATTACTTTATACAATACTTGGTTTTATAGAGACAATTGTTGCCTTGAGGTTTGGACTTAGGCTTTTAGGTGCAAACCCCTCTAGCCCATTTGTAAATTGGATATATGATTGGAGTACTCCATTTGTGACACCGTTTGCAGGCATATTTGGCCAAGATGCTACTGTAGCAGGCCCTGGAGTAGCAGCTGTAAGTGTATTTGACTGGACGGCCTTAGTAGCCCTAATAGTTTACGGTTTAATTTTGGCAGTTATTAGTAGTATGGCTACCAGGCGCCGCAGAGTAATCGTTTAATCTTAAAAGCCTTTTTTAAGTTGCCGAATATGGCCCGCAAGCAATATACCGCAGCAGATTTTGATGCAGTATAAATTGCAAGTCTAGGAAAACCGCGCCCAACCCATCTAGTTTTAGGCGCCAAAGCGTTCAATAAAACTGTCCCTGCTGTGCCAAACAACGTGCGCCGATGTAAACTGTTTAGCCTTAACGTCTGGCATCATGTTCTGCCAGTAGGCCGATGCGTATTCCATAACCTCGCTCGGCAGCTGTAACTGTTCGGTATTAAAGCCCTGGTTGCGCTGTGCACTTAGCGCCATTATGCGGTAGGTCACACCCACAATATCAGTAATATCTGGCTGGGTAGCCATGTAGCTAGCAATTTGTGTATAGCCATCGTTAGCGGCGCTGTTAGTCAGCCCGTCTGACTTTGGCATATGAAAATCTAAATATGTTTGACCCTGTTGCAAGGTAAGCTGGCCAGAAGGCGAAACCCAATCAATCAGGGCTGTCGTTTTAAACACCCTAAAAATACCAAAACTTAAGGGCTTTGTACGCCCAAATTGCGGGTCAATACTGGTACCGTCTAGTATGCTGGCCTGCAGCAGTGCTTTGCGTGCCAGCGCCTGGGTGGTGGGGTCTGTTGCTTCTATAAGGTTTGCGTGCGCTACGTCTAGCCCTAAATTAAATTCGCCATTGTTCATTTGATTAATATTATAACAACGACAGTTTTTAACCTATACCCCGCAGCTGCAAGACACAAGCGTTGTGATTAGTGCTTATGCAACGTAATTTTGTTGACCACAAGCGGTATATTTGTTGCAATACATACTAAGACTGGTGGTTTGGTCTGCTTGGATACTTAAGAAAGGTAAACAATGTTGGGTAAACTATGACGGATGTGCTCTTGGGGTATGATCACAGTGCCGAAAATGATGCTATCATGCCCAATTTAGAAACCCAACAACCTTATTTGCTTGGCAACCCAAATCTTCCTATAGCTAACCACCGCGTCGAAATAGAACACTCACTGTTAAACGACACAGTATTGGTAATAGAAGCCACAACTGGTAGTGGCAAATCTACCCAGGTGGTTCAGTACATACACGAACTACATCAAAACAACCTGCTATATGTAGAAACAATTATTTTGACCCAACCGCGCATATTACCTGCCCGCGCCTTAAGCGCGCGCATAGCAGACGAAATGCAACAGGCGGGAGTTGCAAACCCTAAAGTAGGTTATTACACCCAGCCCGAAGGTACTGTGGTACCGCAGCATCAACAAGATATTGCTGTTTTAACAGAGGGTAAGGCCGCGATGCAACTGTTGCACAGGCGCGATCATAACCCCGAAAAGCTACGCTATTTGGTTATAGACGAAGTGCACGAATTTGGTAAGTTTACAGAACTTTTGTTAGCAATTGCACACCAAAAAACAGACCCAAATTCGCTAACGTATGACCCTAATTTACGAGTAGTGGTTATGAGCGCCACCCTTGATGCCGCGCGCATGAAGCGCTACTTTAATCATACAAAAACTGGCCTAGTCCAAGTACACGTGCCAACATATCCTGTAGAAAGATCCGAGAGCGCTGATGACATGGCAAAAACGACACTACGTCTTAGCCAAGCGGGCAGCACAGTATTGGCTTTTCATGCCGGTAAGGGCGAGATTAAATCTACCCAAATTAGTATAGATAAAATACAAGCTGCAAACGACAAATATACGCGTGTGGCAGTTGTACCACTGCACGCCCAACAAAACGCTGAACAGCAAAAACTAGCTTTTGAAAAGTATGATAATGGGTTGGTTGTGCTAACAACCAATGTTGCCGAAACAAGTGTTACTGTGCCAGACGCTGTTGCTGTTGTAGACACCGGCGAAGTGCGCACATCTGCTACAGCTTACGACCTAGTACCAACTGGCCACAACACACTAGACCTGCAAGATGCATCGCAGGCCAGCATAAACCAAAGGGCAGGCAGGGTGGGCCGTACTGCACCGGGCGAGTATGTTTTAGTAACCCAAACAGGGCCAGGTATGCCACTAACATTTAAGGCTAGGTCTAAATATCCAATACCATCAATACAACGCGAATCTTTGGATGACTTAGTGTTGTTTACTAAAGCCATTAACCAAGACATGTCAGATTTTGAATTTTTTCATGAACCAGAACAGCAGGCTATACAGGCTGCAGTACAAAAATTATTTATGCTGGGTGCTATAGATAGCAGTGGTAATATTACCGACCGTGGACGTCATATGGATACGTTGCCGCTAAACCCAGAATACGCTTGCATGGTTGTGTATGCCCACGAACAGGGATATAGCGATGATGTTAAGCAAAGTGTTTTGGATATTGTGGCAATAATGCAGCGCAACGGTATATTTAAACGGTCGCCTAAAGAACAGCGCTGGAAGCAGCTATTGCAGCAAAACGAACAAGGCGATGTTGCCGAACAAGATTCAGATTTGTTTGCACAGCTAGAGGGTTATGTAGAACTAATAAATCATATCCAACCTGACGATTGGGAAGATTATGATGTAGACGTGTACGCAGTAGAGCTTATTGCCCAACGCCGTCAAAGTCTGGCCCGCGCTGTTGGGCTAAGTAACCAAGGGCCTGCTTGCGTGGTAGACCCAAAAAATAGGGCAGCAGTCTTGGCTTGTATACATGCTGGCCAACTGCCACAGCTATGGCGGCGCAATGGGGAGCAGTTGCAATTGCTGATGGGACCAAATGTAGACTTTGATACGCACTCGTCTACCGTTGTTGGCGATATGGGTAGGATTGTAACAGGTTCATTATTTAGCCTGGGCATGCGCGGTGAATACAGACACAGCGTTCAGGATATTAGCAGGGTACTAGACCCTAGTAGCCTAGATAAAATAGCCGGCCACTTGATTAAAGAGCTAGAAGTGCCGGGCAGCGCAGTTTATAACCCCGAACGGCAGGCGCTAGTCGTTGATGTACAACGTAAACTAGGGCCACTTGTTATTAACATTATCAAAAAAGAAATTGATACAACTATTAACCAAGGCCGAGTAGAAGAGCTAATAAATGCACATGCCGACCAAGCCTGGCGTAATTTTAATAATGCTAAACGCCAAACAAAAATACCCACACAGTCAGATGGCGATATTAATGACCCTCAGTCTGAGGTTATAGGCAATAACCCATTAACTAACGAACCTATCTATGCCTGGCGCGGCGCAGATAAATGGGTGCGTACCAAAGAGGATGCAATAAAAAGCCTAGAAGCTGCCCAAAAAAGGCTACAAGGCAAGCCAGCATTTGAACAGCGCCAGCAAGTTAAGCAGCAAATTGCAGAAGTAAGGCGAAAACTTATTCAGATCAGCAAAAACAAAGGTGACCGTACATTAGCAAATCAGGCAAAAACATTATTGCGCGAAAAAGACAACACGCCCGAGCGCTTACAGCGTGTATACGACTTTTTAGCTGTTGTAACTACTTAATTAGCATTGCAAAGGCGTGGTCCCATGTATTGCGGGCTACGCCGTATTCAATCCAAAGCAAGCACAAAGGTTCTAGTAAACGGCTTTTTTCTATTCCACCAATATCTAGTGAATCTTTCCAGCCTAGGTCTACCAACAGTTCATGGGTAGTTAGTTTTGCCGAATTATTATTACCGCACACAAACATTATTGGTAAGCCTTCTGAATAGTCAGGGTATGCCATGTGCTTATGATTGATCGTGTTGAGTGTTTTAACTACGTGGCTATCTGGCAAACTTGCCTGCACAATTTCGCCGGCGCTAATAGTGTGGCCCAGCGATAGTGTTGGGGCCTCGCCCTCGGTGTATACAATCGGGTTAGTAACGTCAATTACTACCTTGCCAGATACTTCTGGCCTAATTTGCGCCAAAATATCTTCGGCGGCGTGCCAAACCACAGCTAAAATAATTATTTCGCCGTAACTAGCCGCATCTGTAGTGCTGCCAAGCAAGTGCTTCTTGTCTTTGTTTTTACTCCAGCCGGCTAGCGACTTTTTATCTTTATCACGCGTGCCAAGCATTACGCTGTGGCCAGCTTTAATAAGCCCGGCGCCTAAACTCTGCGCAACATCGCCCGATCCAACAATTCCGATTTTCATAGGCCTAAAACTCCTTTTTGTTAATCTTACGATACTTTCGTGAAACCTTCACTTTTTTACGTGGGCCATTGCTGGTTTGTATCGGTACATTATCGGCTGTTAACTTAGTTTTATTTGGCGATGGTATCTTTTTGATCCCTGGCTGCAAGCCGGCTTTTTTGTCTATATTGTGGTATTTGGTTTGTGGCCGAGTTAAGCGTTCGGAAGCCCACAGCAAAAAGCCAGCAGCTGCCAACACAGCGCCTATGCTAATAAAATATATATCTATCAAGTGTCTAATTTCGTTAGTAATCTCATTGAATATTTGCTGAGTACCGGCTGTTTCAAAACTAAAAGATAGCGATTTAGAAAACAGTGGTAATACGTAACCATAAATAAATGGAAACACCATTATACTTACACCTGACCCCATAAAAATATTAGCAAGTGAACTAATAGCTTTACGCTTACGATTACTAAGTAGAACTAAGTCAGCTGCCAAAAATATAACCGCAATGGCCATTATATATGGTGCGCGCTGCATCCATTTATACACAGTTGGCGCGTAATGTAATTGTTCTGATATAGTTTGCCCTGCTGTGTTTTTTGGTAAATCATCTTGGGTAAATACCGTCTTTTTTAAAACCACGTCACTAGCAAAAATCTGGTCAGCATATGATTGCTTTGAGCCGTCTAGGTCAATGTTTTCTGGCCGGCAAGCGCTAGTAAGCGGGTCTACTTCGGCTGGATTTATTTTACAAATAGGTAGCGCCGAAAAACGCACGAACGCGTGATTAGCTAGCCCGTCAGCAAAATTGCGCTTATTAGTCGTAAAATCTATCGTAAAAGATAGGGTTTTAGTTTCACCGCGTAGCCAGGCATAAACACTATCAATAAAAGTCTCTGTCTTATTTTTAAGATCGGTCGGCGGAAAGTTAACTGTAAGTATTTGTGTAATTGCAGGATCTTTTAGTGCGATATTATCAGCATTTTGTGGTAATTTTTTGTTTTCGGCTATAAGTGACGGAACATAGCGGCTATATGCACTATTGGTTTGCAGGCTGTTTTTTATAATGATGGGCTGTCCAAAAACCGCTATTAGAACAGTTGCAGTTATACCAAATACTAGTGTTAAGCGCAAAAGCGAGCTAACCAAATTGTACAATATTGATTTTGCTACGTTCATTTGTATGCATTATTGCATGTTTTGTCCCTGTTTGCAGCAGTAATTAAAAGCTGCCCGTTTAAGGGGCAGCAAGCTGTTACGTATGGAGGTACCTACGGGTATCGCTCCCGTCTAAACGGTTTTGCAGACCGTTGCCTAACTTCTCGGCCAAGGCACCATATATAACCTACACAGTATATAGTATGGAATTTATGAGGTAAATTAGATAAACTATAGATTGTTGGGCGAGTGGTGGAATGGTTTACACAAAGGACTTAAAATCCTTCCCGCTAAAACGGTTGTGGGTTCGAGTCCCACCTCGCCCACCAAAGGTTTATATTTTAAGAAAGTAAACGCACTGTTAGATAACACTGTTTATACGATTGAAGAGCTATCTATAACTCTTTGTGTATAAACTTAAAAAAACGGATACCTTCAAACTTATGAAAAAGAAGAACTTTTATATAGCAACGGCAATACCGTACGTTAACGGCAGCCCACACCTTGGCCATGCTATTTTGCATTTATACGCCGATGTTATTGCACGCTACCACAGGCATATCGGCGAGAACGTTTTGTTTAGCAGTGGTACTGACGAACACGGTGGCAAAATAGCTGAGGCAGCAGAGAAAGCCGGCAAGACCCCAAAAGAATTTACAGATGAAATTAGTGCAGAATTTAGGGCTGGCATAAAAAAGCTTGGCATTACTAACGATAAATTTATACGCACCACCGACCCAGCCCACGAACAACGCGCCCAAATTATCTGGCAGCACCTACAAAAAGATATCTACAAAAAGGCCTACAAATCATCTTACTGTGTTGGTTGTGAAGAATTTAAAACAGAGACTGTTGTAAAAGAAACTAACGGAATTTGCCCGTTGCATAACCGTGCCTACGACACATTAGAAGAAGAAAACTACTTTTTTAAGTTAAGCAGTTATAACGATAAAATTAATGAGGCTATAAAAAGCGATGCATTTTTAGTAACACCAAAGACCCGCAAGCACGAAATTTTAGGGGTGTTAAAAGATGGTTTGCAAGATATAAGCATATCTCGCCCTACAGAAAAGATTAGTTGGGGAATACCAGTACCTGGCGACCCAACCCAAACAATGTACGTGTGGTTTGAAGCTTTGCTTAACTATATTACGGTGCTTGGTTACCCCGAATATAAGGATTTTGCCACTTTTTGGCCGGCTAACGTGCAGGTTATTGGCAAGGATATTTTGCGGTTCCACGCCGCTATTTGGCCAGGTATTTTGTTGGCACTTGGTATACCACTGCCAAAAACACTATACGTGCATGGTTTTGTTACCAACGCCGGCCAAAAAATGAGCAAGACCCTAGGCAACGTAGTAGACCCGATTGAAGTTATTGACACCTACGGCCTAGATGCCTTTAGGTATTACTTTTTGCGCTACGGCCCAAGTGTAGACGACAGTGACTTTACATGGGAGCGGTTCGAGACTGCTTACAATAGCGAACTAGCTAACGAGCTTGGTAACGCAGTAAACCGGGTGGTGGCCATGATTAACCGCTACCTTGACGGCATTGTAGGCGACGTGCCCGAGGTTGGCCATGACAACGGCGAATACCACAAGGCGATAGAAGGTTGCCGCCTGGACATAGCACTGGGCGAAGTTTGGCAACAAGTACGCGGCCTAAACCAGTACATCGACGAAGAAAAACCATGGGAAATTGCAAAATCTAAAGACATGGACCATTTACGTGAAGTTTTAGCATACTGTGTAGCTTGCATACTAGAAATTGCCGATTTATTGCTGCCATTTTTGCCACAAACAGCCGCAAAAATTATAGATATGTTGCATGACGGTATTGTAAAAGAAGCAGTTGCCGAACACACATTGTTCCCTAAAATCTATAACCATACCACTGCTCCGACCAGAAAAACTTAAAAATCATTAAACTTAAAGGCTGTACAATAAAAACATGCATATTATAGATACACATTGTCATATTCACGACCCGGAATATACCCAAAAGTATGATGTTTCGGTGCAACAGGTAATTGACGATGCAGCTTTAGTAGGTGTAAACCAATATATTTGTGTTGGTACTTCAGCGGAATCCAGCAGAACGGCAGTTAATTTTGCCAATAAGCATATTGGGGCATATGCATCACTAGCGCTGCATCCGCATGAGGTTGCTGATGTTACGGCCGAATTTATTGACGGCGAATTTGCTAAAGTTGCACAAATAGCCAAAGCTGGTCACAAAAAAGTCGTGGCCATAGGCGAATGCGGGTTGGATTACTATTATCACGAATCTGAACGGATTAGGTCGGCCCAAAAACGGCTGTTCAAAATGCATCTTGATTTGGCTGTTGCAAGCAATTTACCGCTTATTTTTCATATACGCAGCGCATTTGACGATTTTTTTGCAATTTTAGATGAGTATGCAACAAAAGGCCATAAAATTACGGGTGTAGTGCACAGTTTTAGCGCTGACACTGACGTGCTACAAGGCTGCCTAGACCGCGAATTATATATTGGCCTAAACGGTATAATGACATTTACAAAAGACGATTTACAACTTGCTGCCGCAAAAGCAGTTCCACTGGGGCGAATGTTACTAGAAACAGATGCTCCCTTCTTGACGCCGAAGCCTTTTCGTGGTACAATGTGTCAGTTAAAACATGTGCTGGTAACTGGGCAATTTTTAAGCGATCTACGGCATGAGCCACTGGACACTATTGCATCAACTACCACCACTAATGCAAAATCTCTTTTTAGTTTATGAAATCTTATACACAAGAAAACTTACAAAACCCCGATAAGCTGTTGGCTGATCCTGTTAGGTATGGCCGTTATGAAATTGTGATTTTAGGACCACAAAAAATTGATAAAATTATGAAAGATATGAAACACAGACTAGAGCGTTTAGGTGATACAGCCAGCTATTACTTTGTACCAAAAGATTACACCAAACCTAAATACGAAGCACTAGCTAGCGAACCTACGCCTAAAAAGGTTGACCCATACGAACAAGCAATTGCTGAAGTGGCTAAAAGTAGCAAAAACATAGTTGACCCAATAGATACAGATTTGGCACGTATGTTGGTAGAACAATCCTTGCAAGGTGCAGATTATGTTGCTAAGGGTATTGATGACCTAGAAAATCTTGCAAACAACCAGGAAAAAAGTAATGTTCGCTAAATTACTAGGCTTTAAGCCAAAGCAAGACGTAGTAGAACAGAAACGTATTGCTATTAACCGTAATTTATTGCGCCGCGAAGCCCAAATTGGCGGACAAATATTTGGGCCTGTGCCCAAGGGCGGTCGCCGTGAGTTTTTTTGTTTAGATGAATCAACATGGGTATGGCACGAAGAATGGATTGACAAATCAGGCCAAAAACAGATTAGAAACACCCGTTATGATATTAGACCAACCGGTATTCTAAAGGCTCAAAACGGTCAAAGTTACCATATGGTTAGTATGCAAGAAGCTGAGCACCTTCAGGCTGCTATACACTCTTATGTAAAACAAGTAACTCAGCAAATGTATAGTGATTTTTTGGCTTAGGTATAGCTAACTTATGACAAAAATGGTATTTTTGGATTTTGCATCTGCATCGCCGCAAAGTGATGAATCTGTTGCAGCTATGCAACCATATTTACAGTCTGATTTTTATAATGCGTCGGCCATATATTTAGCTGCAAAAAAAGTTAAGCACTGTCTTGATGATTTGCGGGCACGGGCAGCCAGCGTACTGCAAGTACGCCCAAGTGAGATATACTTTACAGCCGGTGCAACAGAGGCCAATAACATAATTGTGCAAGGAATATTAAAAAAATACCCTGGTACGCATTGTGTTTATAGCGATATCGAGCACGATTCGCTGCGCAATATTATGCCTAATGTTGCATCAAAAATTGTATCTGTTCTTGCTGACGGCCGTATCGATATGATTGCTTTAAAAAAGGCATTAACAGACAAGACAGCACTTATTGTTTGCATGTACGCTAACAACGAAATCGGTACAGTTCAGCCCCTGCATGATGTAGTGGCATTGGCCCAAACAGTACGCAAACAGCGCATGCAAAACGGCAACACTACGCCGTTATATGTGCATGTTGATGCATCGCAGTCATTTCAGTATATACAGCTATTGCCTAATAAACTTGGTATTGATAGCGCTGTTATTGGTGCTGGCAAAATATACGGCCCAAAACAAAGCGCGGTGCTGTATTTAAAGGCGGGCATACAAATTGAACCGTTACTATACGGGGGCGGACAAGAAAATGGTGTTAGGTCTGGTACCGAAAACATAGCCCAAATTGCCGGCACCGTAACGGCAATGCAACAAACTGACATAATGCGCAAATCAGAAGCTAAACGTATGCAAGAACTTCAAAACTATTTTCTAGTAAAACTTTCGGACTTAGACAACGTCATGGTTAACGGGTCGTTAAAATACCGTATCCCCAACAATATACACATTACATGCGGTGGCTTTGATAATGAAACTTTAGTAATGCAGCTAGACGAACTAGGTATAATGGCCGCAACAGGTAGTGCTTGCCATGCAAGTAATGACGAGCCGTCAGCGGTACTACGTGCTATTGGGCTGAGCGATACACAGGCACGCAGCAGTGTAAGGTTTAGTATGGGCCGCACTACAACCAAAAAAGACATTCACACTACAGTTGCAGCCCTGGCCAAATGTTTGCGTGCTTAAGCAAAAGCGGTATACTTAAAACTAGATATGTTAAGTAAAATTAAAAATGTTATATCTGTAAGACGTTTGATGGCCTTTTTGGGCCTGCTACTTATTGGTGTAATTAGTTTCGCTCATCCGCTTGCAGCCCAAACTGTTACACAAGGTTACGGTACAGACGAAGCGCTGCAGCGGGGCATGTTAGTATCGCTAAAAGAAGGTGATTCAACAAAAGTAGTAGCTGCAGACAGCAGTAACATTAAACGCCTTCACGGTGTTGTCGTTAACCCAAATGATGCTCCGGTAACTATCAGTACCGAGACTCAAAAAACTTTTGTCGCGACAGTGGGTCGCTACGAGGCTTTAGTAAGTGACGAAAACGGCACAATAAAACAGGGCGATTACATTACTGTATCCAGCGTGCCGGGCATTGGTAAAAAAACAGATACAAAAAGTATTAATGTAATTGGTAAAGCTATAGCCGATTTTGACGGAAAATCTGACATTTTAAGCACTACCGATCTTAAAGACAACGGTGGTATAAGCCAAAAAATCAATATAGCGCGCATTCAGCTTGATATAGGTATTGGTGCTAACCCGCTTGCTAAGCCAGAAGATGTTAATTTACCAGGGTTTTTAAAAAAAGCTACCGAATCTGTTGCCCAAAAAGCAGTCAGCCCGGTACGGGTATATCTAAGCTTAGCTATACTTTTGGCTTCAATAGCCATTGCTGGAAGCATGCTTTATGCTGGCGTGCGCAGCAGTATGATTAGTATCGGCCGAAACCCTTTATCTAAGCAATCTATTACAAAAAGTCTTATTCAGATTATCATTACTAGCTTTATTGTTTTCATTATTGGCATATTTGGGGTATATTTATTACTGAAGTTATAAGCATTAGCGCATAGTGTGGGGGATATTTTAAAAGGTGGGGATACTAATACTTGTTCTAGCAATAATTGCCAGCGGTTTAGTTGGTTTTTTATTGTACACTCAAAAAAAGCACGCTAAAGCAGCAATGCCAACAGCGGCCACACTGTCTGAAAATGCAATTACAGATGTAGAACATATCTTTAATGACGAATTCCGAGAGGAACTACGTAACAGGGGCCGACTTCACTTCGAGAAAATTATCGGCGAAAATGCCATGTTTTTACAACAAGATCTACGCCTAACTACTAGCCAACTTAACGAGTACATGAAGCAAGAAATTACTCGTACTCTTAAAGAAGAATTTAGTAAGTACGAAGAATCAATTAACGACGCTAAACAACTTGCAATAGATAGTATCGAAAAAACTCAGGCAACCATAGAACAACAGCGTCAGCTCATGACTCAACAGCTTTCCGAACAGCTTAGTGCCGAAAAAGCCCGTGTTATTGCGCGGTTCGAAAATCACATGGCTGATGTTGTTAACCACTACATTATGACTGCAATCGGTAACCAAATAGACCTTAGCGACCAGCTTGA
>JAYUWM010000057.1:0-5503 GCA_043753565.1 bacterium | reverse complement strand
GTTTCAAACAGTTGTTCGGCGTCCATTTCGCCAAGACCCTTATAGCGTTTTTGTTCAACAAAACCGGCTTGTTTGTAGGCTTCGTCTTTAGGTTCGATTACAGCTGCACTGGCACGGCGAGCAGCAATATGTTCGCTTAAAATAGTTGATAGTTCTTCGTCGCTGTAGGCATAAACGCTGCTTTTGCGGCCTGGCTTGATCAGTTCAAATAGTGGCGGTTTTGCTAGGTACAAGTAGCCGCCTTCAATGACTGGGCGCATAAACCTAAAGAAGAATGTTAGTAGTAGTGTACTAATGTGGCTACCGTCAACGTCGGCATCGGTCATGATAACGATACGGTGGTAACGAAGCCCTGCCATATCAAATTGTTCGTCTATACCAACGCCCATAGCCTTAATAAGGTTAACGATTTCGTTGTTAGCAAGCATTTTGTCTAAGCGGGCGCGTTCTACGTTTAGCACCTTACCACGCAGTGGCAAAATAGCTTGAGTCTTGCTGTCGCGGCCACCTTTGGCTGAACCACCGGCGCTGTCACCCTCTACCAAGTAAAGTTCACTGTCAGCTGGGTTTTTACTGCTGCAATCTGCTAGTTTACCTGGCATGCCAGCGCCTTCTAATACACCCTTGCGGATAATGTTGTCGCGGGCGGCACGGGCGGCTTTGCGGGCCCTGGCAGCTAGTAGGCTTTTGCCAACGATTTTGCGGGCAACACTTGGGTGTTCTTCTAGGTAGTAGCCAAACCATTCGGTCATAACAGATTCTACGTAGCCCCTTATTTCAGGGTTACCTAGCTTGTTTTTGGTTTGACCCTCAAACTGTGGATCGGGCAATTTTACCAAAATAACAGCCGTTAAACCCTCGCGGGTGTCTTCGCCTGATAGGTTTTCTTCTTTTTCTTTAAGTAGGCCGCTTTTGCGGGCGTATTCGTTAATAACGCGGGTCAGCGCACTCCTAAAACCAGTTAAGTGCGTACCGCCATCAGGGGTAAGTACGTTGTTTGCAAATGGCTTTACAAGTTCGGTATAGGCGTCAGAATACTGCATGGCGATTTCGACCTGGGTGTCTTCGACCATTTTATCTACATAAAAAGCTTCGTCATCAACAACTTCTTTGCCAAAATTTAGATGTTTAACATAACTTTGTATACCACCTTCAAAATAAAAACCATAACTATCGCCCGTGCGTTCGTCATTTACGAATGTTTTTATACCTTTTGTGAGATATGCCTGGTGACGTAGGTAATCCACTACCCATTGGTATTCAAGCTCGACTGATTCTTTGAAAATTGTAGGGTCTGGGTAAAAAGTAATTGTGGTACCTTGCTCGTTACTATCACCAATGCGTTGGATTGGCGTAAGTGGCTTGCCCTGGGAGTATTCTTGCCTATAGCTTCCACCGTCACGCTTAACTTCGGCAATCAGTGTGGTGCTAAGTGCGTTAACGACACTACTACCAACACCGTGCAGGCCACTTGATACCTTATAACCACCACCGCCAAACTTACCACCTGCGTGCAATACAGTTAAAACAGTTTCAAGTGCGCTAATGCCAGTTTTGGCCATTTTATCAACAGGTATACCACGGCCGTCATCACTAACACGGCAACCGCCGTCTGCTAGCATTGTGACGCGCACTTCAGTTGCGTGGCCAGCAATGGCCTCGTCAATACTGTTGTCGGCGATCTCTTTAATTAAGTGGTGCAGGCCTTCTACGCCCGTACCACCAATATACATACCCGGCCTTTTACGAACAGGATCCAAACCTTCAAGTACCTGTATAGATTCAGAGCCATAGCTAGGCTTAACGTCTTTTTTAGCCACTTGTTTTTCCCTCTTATTTTGCTTGCTTTATATCTGTATTATAACAGCAAATTGTGATAAAAAACAATAATACGCTACTAGTTACAAAATTACACCAATATACATAAAAATTAGTAAATATAAATTATTTATTGCGTCTAATAAATAAAAAACTTGTTTGAACACACGAAAATGTGGTTAAATAACCACGAGCACTATAAACAATAAAAATAAATATAACTAAAAAGAAGCAAAAAAATATGTTTCGCAATCTAATATCTAACCTACCATTTAACCCCAGCCTTGTGCAGCAGGTGTCTTTTTATAGCCGCCGCGTACAACAAGAATCAACATTAAGACGCATTGGTTTTACGCTAATAGCGCTGGCGATGTTTATACAAATGTTTGCAATTATTGCCCCGCCCGAAAAATCTTTGGCTTATAGTGACAACCACATTATTAATGGGCTAACCACAAAAAGCGGTATCTTGGCAGCCTGGGATAACTCATCAACAGGTGTAGCACTTATATATGGTAAGTTTGGTGTTACGCGTGCAGATGTTGAACGGTTATCCAATACCCCTAACACATCGATCGTATCGGATAGGGCCGATTACTGGACTACTGGCCGTAACTCTCTGTCTAACTATAGTAATGTTAACGATGCCTTTAAAAAGACCGAGGTAGCCCTAACCTATGCGCCTGGTAAATATGTATACATGCGCGATTTGTCGGCCTGGGATATAAAGAACCCACGCAATACATATTCAGCCTGGAGTGGTAAAAAAGCCGACGGTAAGACATTTTGGATACTTAAAGACTGTGGAAACTATACTCAGATTGGTAAATACACGCCCAAAGTACCTAACCTAGATATACGTAAAACAATTGTAGGTAATGCCACATCGGTAAAGCCCGGCGATACTTTTACATTTAGGTTTGAATACCGCAACAGCCAAACAGATAGCCTAGCAGAAGAAGTTTTAATACAAGACGAACTAGACCTAAAAAGCTACGACATTGTATCGCCCACTAACTTAGTTTTGGCTGGCAATATTTTGCGTCACCCAGTTGGCAACCTTAGTGGCATGACTTCATATAACGTGCTGGATATTAGGGTAAAAGTTAAAAATCCTTTTAGTAGCGCATACGATAAAATATGTAACGTGGCCACCCTTAAGGCCGTAAACGCTGCAGACGCAAAAAGTAACCCACCAGCCTGTGTAACGGTAATAATACCCTGCCCTTACAACCCGGCTATACCGACCGGGCCCAGCTGTGTACCACCAGTACCGCCAAAAAATCCGTGTATATTTAACCCATCACTTAAAGAAGATGATGAAAAATGTGTGGTTGCAAAAGTTTATTGTGGCTTAACAGACACCAACATTAACAAAACAACCCGCGAAGTTACCTTTAAAACAACTGTCTACAGCACAAACGAAAAGACAACTGGCGTATTTGGTTACAACTATGAATTTGGCGACGGTACAAAACAATCTAAAGAATCTAAGCTATTTAGCGACTCCACAAAACACACCTACTCAGTTGGTAAGTTTAAAGCTAAAGTCACACTTATTTACAGCGTCACAGGTGTAGCCGGTAAGCAAGAAGCAGGCTGCGATGCGTTAATAGAACTAGACGCAGACAAGCCAATGGGCGAAATGAAAACAGTAAATAACATCACTAAAAACTTACAGGGCGACAAAGCGCTTAACACCATAGTTAATGCCGGCGACGTACTTGAATACACACTTACTACTACAAACACGCAGGACTTTGAACGCAAAAACTACATTGTTACAGATTACGTTGGCGATATTTTAGAATACGCTACGCTCGACGAAGCCAGCCTAAAAGCACAAGGTGGCACGTTTGATGCAACTAACAAAAAAGTATCCTTTGTACTGGCTAACATTGCAGCTAAATCCGATGTATCAAAAGTATTTAAGGTAACACTTAAAAACCCGATACCTGCCACCAATGCGCCGTCTGCAGTTTCTGGTAGTTACGATTGCCGCATAAGCAACAAGTACGGTAACGAACTAAGTATGGCAGTTGCCTGCCCAGCCGTTAAAGGCATCGAAACTTTGCCAAACACTGGCCCTGGTACCAGCGCTGCAATTGGGTTCTTTGTGGTAATGTTTGTAGGATACTTTTACTCGCGCAGCCGAGTACTATCCAAAGAACTTGCACTAATACGCGCTGAATACGCACCAACAGGAGGATTTTAAGATGGTCATTGAAAGTAATTTTTGGATGATAATGACAAATAATTTTAAGCGAAAGCAACAAAATCTGCCAAAGCATAGCTTAAGCTATGGTGCGAAAGTTTTTGTTAGCTTGCAGGTAAAATTGGTGGCATTAGCGCCAAAAGATTACCTTGGGAGGACCATCTAATGTCAGAACATCTATCACACGCACCCAAGCACGAACAACTGCCCAGCCACGAGGTAGCCGAAAAAGCTAAGGAACATTTAGAAGCATTAAAATCTAAGGCCGAACACGAAGGTAACAAGCACAAAAGTGGCGAACACATGGACGCCATTAAAAAAAGTGTTGAAACCCAGGCTATAAGTGGTAAAGAGATGATGCCGAGCGAAAGTGCAGCTAACAATGCCCCGCAAGATGGCTATATTAACCGCGAGCTTAAAGACATGGCATTTAAACGCACACTTAAGAACACCCGCCGTCACTTAAGTGCACCGTCACAATTGGTTAGCAAGGTCATACACCAACCAATGGTCGAAAAAGTCAGCGAAGTTGCCAGCACAACTGTTGCCCGCCCTAGCGGCATTATTGGTGGTGGATCGTTTGCGCTATTGGGCAGCATTTTACTGCTGTGGCTAACCAAGCACTATGGTTACGAATATAACTACTTGATGTTTATTGTATTTATGGCTGTTGGCTTTGGGATTGGCCTAGTTGTAGAACTTATGCTGCACATGGCATTCGCCAAGCGCCGCAAGACTTGAGGACAGTATTAGAACTTGAAATTACTAAACACACCCGCCTGGGTGTGTTTTAATAGCTGCTAAAGTTGGCCTGGGTCGTGTGTAACTAGCTGGCCGTTTTCGTCTATTTGTATCTGGCCGCTATTGGCCAGCGCTTCTTCCATAGTTGGGATTGGCTTTGGTGCGGCATGCAGGTGAACTACACCTTCGTCTTGGCCAAACTGTGATGGCTCAATAACTGGCGCAGGTTGTGGTGGTATTGATTGCGGTTGTGCATGTAATGGGGCTTGCTGGACGGGCATTTGAGGGTTTGGTTGCGTAACTGGCTGCACTGGCATTTGGGCTGGCTGTGGGGCCACTACAGGGCCACCAGCAACTGGCGGTTGGCCTGGGGCCTGGCTGGCTGGCTGCCCGGGTGCTGCCTTAAAAGGCGACGCTGGCATCTTAAAACTGTTAGTTTGTTTTTTATTGATCCAATCATCTAAAAATGACGAACCGCTTTTTGGTGCAGCTGGCTGGCCAGCTGGCGCCATACCAGGGCGTGGCCTGCTTGCCTGCCCGGCTGGTGGCCCATCATCTTTGGTGGCTAGGCGTTCAAAAATTTCGGCTTCTACAACACTTTTTGGGCGACCATATTTAGCGGCAGATAATTGTTTTAGTGCATCGCCTTTTAAGGCAGCACCCGGGCAGCCAGCCAGCCAGGCCCCAGGCCAACCGCCAGTTGCTGGTGGCCCTGTAGTGGCCCCACAG
>JAYUWM010000056.1:0-5525 GCA_043753565.1 bacterium | reverse complement strand
TTGTTTAAACATGCGGCGCTTGGCATCGCGGTAGCGGCGGAATGTTTTGTGGTAGTCTAGGTGTTCGTGGCCCAGGTTAGTAAAAACGGCGATGCTGTACGGAATCCCCCACGTGCGGTGCTGCGCCAAGGCATGGCTGGTTGTCTCTAGTACCAACCAATCCACATTATTAGCTTTAATTTTTTTGATTTTTTGCAACAAGTCGCGTGCGCCCATAGTGGTTAGGCGAGTTGGGTTATCAATTGCACCCTGGCCGTCGCCGTAATCTACGCTAATTGTGGTCATCATAGCTACTTTATAGCCGTTCTGGCGCAGCATCTGGGTAATAAGCGTACTTGTTGTGGTTTTGCCGTCTGTGCCGGTCACACCTATCACTTTTAATCCCCTGCTGGGCATGCCCATGCTAATGTTCCACATAACCGCCTCGGCCCAGTGGCCAAGCGGTTCAATAGCCATAAATGCCTTGGTTGGCACAAGCTTTTTTATTATGTCTCGCATACTCATTACTTACAGTATACAAAAATAGCGCCCATTTTACTTGGACGCTATTTGTTTTTGGGAAAGATTCTACCTAAGCAGCGTTAATCATAAGCTGGTTAATGTATTCCATCTCGGTTGGGTTAACTATACGACCTTGGCCGTTAACAATCATCGTTGTGCCATTTTTGGCCCTAAATGCGAAGTCTGTACTATTGGCCATGTTGTATGCATCAATTCCAGCCTGGATTAGGCCGGTTTCGTTACCCGGTTGTAAGTTATGCGCAACATTCCATGTCCAGTCAGTTATGTCTAGGTTCTCAGGTGTCTTTATTGTTTCGTCAGACTTATTACTTGTATCGCCCGCATCTGCTGTTGGATTGTACTCTGGGCCTTGCAGTTTGCCGCCTGTGGTTAACTCGTTAGTACCCTTATCCTTAACAGATGAAGTATCTTCGTCTGCAAGTTTTTTGGCACCAAATATACCGCCAACAAGTAGCCCAGCAGCTAAAAGGCCAGCTGCAACTTTGCGTCCGCGTTTCTTATTTTCTTTCTCTACTTGTGGGGTTTGTTCAACAATTGGTAGTACTACTACACTACCATCTTGCTTTTTAGCCATAAGTTCTTTGTACTTTTTACTAGCGTAAGCTTCAAATGTTTTTAGACGATCTTCGGTTGATACATCGCGGTTATTAGCATCGCTTTTTACTGCATCACGTAGTGTTTGTACTAGGTTATCCCAGTCTGTATCGTTACCTTCGGCAACTTTACGGGCTAGTTCTGTGTTAAGTTCTGCAAAACCAGCAAGTGGCTTGCCTTCGTCGTTAAGGTACGTACGGATCACACGGCCTTCTGCCTTTAAGCTACCGGTTGAAAGTTGTTTGCTTGCTATATCTGCATCAAGCTCGGCAAATGTTTGCTGAACTTTTGCTTCTTGGCGATTGGCGCTTTCACGGCCGGCTGCATGAAATTTACTTTGGTCATTAACAATGTCATCTGTAAGCAATAAATCATCTAGTTCACTATCAGATAGTCCAGAAAAGTCATACTCAGTGTTTAGATCTTCGGCGTTGGTGCTCTGGGCGTTATTGACGTCAAACTGCTCAGCCAAAATTGGGTCGATAGGTCGCGTACTAGCAGCGGCCGTTGCTTTAGCGGCCTTTACAGCGCGCCTTACGCCTAATTTATGGCCAGCCCTATATGCTAATGATTTTTTATCACTAGTTGTTTCGGTTTGATCTGCGTTGTTATCAATTTCTACTACCAAAGGTGCTTCTGTATGTTCTACAGGCTCGCCTATTAGTTCAATCGCTGGGTCTACTTCTACGACCATTACTGGTTGTGCTTCTGTTGGTGCTGGGGCAAATGCTGTTTCGCTCATGATATTTAGTTCCTTGCTTTATATTTAACTTATATTTGTTTGTTTTTACATTTGTGTTGTAATGCACTTACTTTAGCAAAAAGCTAGTGTTTTGTCAAGTATAAAAACAGATAGTTGCGTTTTGTGCAAACTAAGTTACTACATTTTTGTTACTATGTATTAAGATGATTATTTTAGGCATAGAAACAAGTTGCGATGAGACAGCGGCTGGTATAGTACAGATCGATAAAGATCTGGTCACTACCTTGCATGCCAACGCGGTGCTTACAAGCATGGATCTGCACGCAGCGTACGGTGGTGTTGTGCCAGAGGTTGCCGCACGGGAGCACATACGTAGTATAGACCCTGTAGTAAGCCAAGCTTTTACAGATGCCGGCATGACTTGGGACGATATAGATGCTATTGCCGTTACATACGGTGCTGGGCTGGGCGGCAGCCTATTAGTGGGCGTATTAACTGCCCGTACTTATGCCATCACCCGGCAAAAACCCTTGTACGCTATCAACCATGTTGAAGCGCACGTTTACGCTAACTTTTTAACTAAAACCACCCTGCCCGGCTACCAACTGCCGCAGCAGGCACCAATATTCCCTATGCTGGCCCTGATCGTAAGTGGTGGACACAGTCAGTTAGTGCTGTTTAGGGATCATTTTGACTACACCCTGCTGGGGCAAACCCAAGATGACGCCATTGGTGAGGCCTTTGATAAAGTAGCCAAACTAACCGGCCTACCCTACCCTGGCGGCCCAAGTATTGGCCAGTTAGCACCCCAGGGCGAACCTAAAGCGTTTAGCTTACCCAAAGCAAAAATGCCCAACAAATACGATTTTAGCTTTAGCGGCCTAAAAACAGCCGTTTTAAGGCATGCTCAACACGCTATTGGTAAAGATTACACTTATCCTAGTTCGGGGCTGCCACAGTCCCTCAGCGCCCCCCAAAAGGCCGATATTGCGGCAGTGTTCCAACGGGTTGCTATAGAAACCGTGGTAGATAAGACAATTTTAGCTTTTGAAGAATTTGCACCAGCAAGTGTGGTTATAGGTGGCGGTGTAAGCGCCAGCCCCGAACTACGGCGCCAGTTGGCCGCCCGGCTATCAATAGCCCCCCACTATACCGACCATAAACTAGCAACAGATAACGGTGCTATGGTGGCAGCCTTAGGCGCTTTTAAAGCCCAACTTGGTGCAACCCCTGCTGACCCTTATACACTTGCAATATCCCCTAACCTGTCGATGTAACTACCAAACGCCTGAGACCGTATCGGAGTCATTTGGAGCAGTAAGTATTTGATGTAGTGCGTCATCAGATGCCCCTGTGTCGCGCATCGCTAATCCACCTAAACCAACGTGTAGTGATGAGATACGCTCCCCGGCTGAACTTTCCATATCTCCTTTTGTTACTTCCCTGCCACTAAAATGTGGGTTTAGGGTCACATTACCACTGGTTGAGTTATATACCCCTAATACCCATTCAGTAGGGACAAAATATCCATCTCTACCAGGCTTTATAAATTTGGATGGGCCCTCTTGTATAAGTCCATCCATCCAGAGACTTTTTAAGCCTTCATGGGCTTTACCTAACTTTTCTGTGTTGTGTGGTCTTTGCGCGCCCAAAAGTACGACATTCGGAGATTGATGATGTGGCCAGTTATCGAGCTGCGCTCTTAGGCTTCCCGGGTCGCTGGTCTCAACAGGAATAGTAGAGCTGGAGAGATCATTATTCTTAATCTCCAAGCCATGCTCAAAAAAATCATTTGGGTTATCACTCGCCGTACCATGACCTGCTATCCAGACCGGTTGGTCTAGCGTTGCTATCCAAAGATTAATATCGTCAATTACCTGATCTAAGGGCTGTTCGCTCGACCCTGAAATAGGCTGTTGTTCTGAAGTTGTATGCATTGCTTTTTTGTTTTAATGTTTTACTTCTTTAAAATAGCACAAATGTAATGATTTGTCAATATTGTCTTGGCCAATCCATCTGTTATACTGCTTATGTAAACAAAAACTTAGTACCGGCTACAAGCCAATGTAGCTTGCACTTTTCAACCAAAATGGTGGGACAAAAAGTAGAAACTTATTAATGGGAGCTTTCATATGAAAGTATTCTATGTTTATGTTTGCGCTTTTTTCACGTGAAACACCACTGTTAGACATGTGGCTTTACCCTTCTCTTCTGATATAATCAAAGGGAAGATTTTTATTTTTTAAGGGGTGTTTACCAGTGAATCTACCAAAAACATACAATCCAAGTGACTACGAAGCAGATATATATGCATTGTGGGAAAAATCTGGTGCTTTTACCCCTGTATTTAAGAGGGGGACACCTACTTTTACCACTGTTATGCCACCCCCAAACGCTAACGCAAACCTGCATATTGGCCACAGCCTAAACTACGCACTTATAGATATTGCTGCCCGTTACCACAGGCTAAAAGGGGACACTACACTAGTTTTACCAGGGGCCGACCATGCTGGTTTTGAAACCCAAGTTGTGTACGAAAAACACCTTGCCGCAGAGGGGAAGAGCCGCTTTGACTTTAGCCGCCAGGAACTTTATGACGGCATTTACAGCTTTGTGCAAGATAACAAAGACAACTTCGAAAACCAACTGCGTAGCTTGGGCATCAGCTGCGACTGGAGCCGCTTTACATTTACACTAGACGATAAAGTAGTAACAACCGCCTATGCCACCTTTAAAAAGATGTGGGACGACGGTTTAATTTACAGGGGTGAGCGCCTAGTAAACTACTGCACCTTTCACCGCACAAGTTTTGCAGATATTGAGGTAGTACACGAAGAGCGCACCAGCCCGCTTTATTACCTAAAATATGGCCCATTTACACTGGCCACAACCAGGCCCGAGACCAAGTTTGGCGACACAGCTGTAGCCGTACACCCAGACGATGAGCGCTACAAAAAGTACATAAACCAGGTTATAACTGTCGATGGCTTAAATGGGCCGTTTGAACTGCGAGTTATCGCCGATACTATGGTGGACCCTAAGTTTGGAACAGGTGCGGTTAAAATTACCCCTGCCCACGATTTTAACGATTACGATGCTGGGCAACGCCACAATTTACCCGCTATACGCGTTATTAACCACGACGGAACAATGAACCACATGGCAGGGAAGTACCAAGGCATGACAGTGCAAGATGCCCGCAAAGCCGTTGCTGCCGATTTGGACGCAAAAGGTTTGTTAGAAAAAGTTGATCAGCACTACAAAAACAGGGTAGGGGTGTGCTACAAGTGCAGCACCGTTATAGAACCAATGCTGATGGATCAGTGGTTTATAGACATGCAAAAATTGGCAGCACCAGCCATAGATAAGTTAAAAAAAGATACAGTTACTTTTTACCCAGCTGCCAAAAAAGACCAAGTAATTAAATATTTAGAATCAGTTAAAGATTGGAACATTAGTCGCCAAATTGCCTGGGGAATACCTATCCCGGCATACCAAAACGTAGATGACAGCGATGACTGGATTTTTAACCAAGATGTATCACAAGAAATTATTGAACAAGACGGCAAAACCTATCGCCGTGATGCCGACGTTTTTGACACCTGGTTTAGCAGTGGCCAGTGGCCCTTTGCAACCCTAGGCTACCCAGATAGCGTAGATTTTAAAGACTATTACCCGACCGGCTTAATGGAAACCGGCATAGATA
>JAYUWM010000055.1:0-16684 GCA_043753565.1 bacterium | reverse complement strand
GTGGCGGTGGTGGCTGGTAAAATACCATTTTGTAACGTTGTCGATGTTTAACTTCGCATGCTAAGCTTTAAGTAATACATGCAGCATATAATTCGAATACTAAAAACAGGCCACGAGCTGTGGCGTAGTTACCTAGCCATCGCCCTTCTAACGACGCTATTATCTTTTAGTACAATTTTAGTACCACTGCTAAGTGGTTTGGCTATCGACGAGATGCGAAAGGGCACCGAAGCAAATATTAAATATGCTGTATTTTTGGCTATAGGTATATTTTTACTAGATTTAATGCAAACCGTAATCAGTAACGTTAACGGCTACATAGGCGACCAAGTTTCTGCAAAACTACAAAATATATTAAGTAAAAATTATTATATCCACTTACTTTCATTGCCACAAACATACTTCGACAACGAGCTATCAGGTAAAATAATTAATCGTCTTAACAGATCAATTACACAGCTCACAAACTTCATAAATATGATGAGCAATAACTTTTTGCAATTCATTTTTAGTACTGTATTTAGCCTTATAATCGTAGCCTTTTATAGCTGGCAAGTAGCATTAATGTTGTTTACTTTGTACCCAATTTTTACCTGGATGACTATTAAAAGCAGCAGCAAGTGGCAAGTTTGGCAAAAACAAAAAAATGAACAACTTGATATTGCGAGCGGCCGCTTTGCTGAATCTATATCCCAAGTTAAAGTTGTAAAAAGTTTTAGGCAAGAAAAACGTGAACTTAGTTATTTTAATAAACATATGAGTAATGTAGTTGGTATTAATAAACCGCAATCTGCATATTGGCACATACAAGACGTACGCCGCCGCTTAATACTTAATGTGATATTTTTTGGCGTGTACTTGTTTATTTTTGTTCAAGGTGCCAAGGGTGCATTTACACCGGGACAAGCAGTCGCTTTAATCTTATATGCCATGAATATTCGAATACCAATATTTACTATTAGCTTTTTAGTAGAAAACACACAGAAGGCAGTTTCTGATAGCCGCGATTACTTTGAGGTAATGAGTATAAAACCAGATATACAGGATTCTGCAGATGCTAAAGAACTAAAAGTAAAAGATGGATCTATACAGTTTAATAATGTTACGTTTGGTTATGATAAAAACCGCGTTGTAATTAAAGATGTGTCATTTGTCATTAAGCCTAATACTAAAGTTGCACTTGTTGGCGAATCAGGTGAGGGTAAAACTACTCTTACTAATCTTATGCTTAGGTTTTACGAGCCCCAAAACGGAACTATATCGATAGACGACCAAGATGTAGCAAGAGTAACCCAGGCTAGTTTGCGCCACAATGTAGGTGTAGTTTTTCAAGAGCCAGCTTTGTTTAGTGGTTCAATCCGCGAAAATATTGCCTATTCTAAACACCAAGCAACTGATTCAGAAGTTATGGCAGCTGCAAAATCTGCTAACGCACACGAATTTATTGAAAAGTTAGAAAACGGTTACGATACCCAAATTGGCGAGCGTGGACTAAAGCTTAGCGGTGGCCAAAAGCAGCGTATAGCCATTGCTAGGGCGTTGCTTAAAAATGCGCCTATTTTAGTATTAGACGAAGCTACAAGTAGCTTAGATAGCAAAAGTGAATCGATGGTACAACAGGCCCTTGAAACACTCATGAAAAACCGTACAACAATAATTATTGCCCACCGTTTAAGTACAATTGCCAACGTAGACCAAATAGTAACATTGCGTGGTGGGTCGGTAGACGAAGTTGGTTCTCCGGCACAACTAGAAAAATCTGGCGGCATATATGCTCAGCTTCTTAAACTACAAAACAGCAAAACGGATAGTAATAAAAAGAAATTACAAAAGTACGATATAGATTCTTAAAGAAGAACCTTTTGCGCAAGTTTGGTATACTAAAATTAAGATTAACGGGTGGTTAAAGAAGGTACATATAATATGAGCACACCCAAGAACAAAGACTCGTCACTAAATGTATTACAAAGAGTGGGGTTGTTTTTTCATGACCACCGCGAGACTACGATAGTATTTTGGCTTTCGATTGTTGTATTTGGCCTTCTTAGCTATACGACATTTATGCAACGCCAAGGCTTCCCAAATGTTGATGTACCTGTGAGTGTAGCAAGTGGCGCATATTTTGTAAATGATGCTGCACAAGTAGATAGTCAAATAGCAAAGCCACTAGCAAACGAACTTTTAAAGTTGCCTCAAGTTAAATCTGTTACAACTCAAGCTGGCGCGAATTTTTATAGCACTGCAATTGGGTTTAATAGTGGTGTAAGTTCTGCGAAAGGTAATGCATTAGTAGAATCTACTATTACTCAAGAACAATTATTGCCAAAATCGGCTACATCGGCATTTAAGGCACTAGATGCTGGTCGCTTTGCAGAACAATCAGACATGTTAATTAGTATTAGCACTGATAATTTTACAGATGTGCAGACCCTTCAGGCAGACGCCGAGCGTGTTGCAGGCCAATTTGCATCTATTGACGGTGTTAAAAAGTCTGTTGTGCTAAAACAGGTAGAAACTGGTACCGATCCAATAACAGGCTCACCTAAACAACAAGTTACAAGCTTTGATAGCATAGCAATTCGCGATGGCAGCGGTGCAATTATATTCAGGCCATCTGTAATTGTTGGTGTTCAAGCGCACGCATCTATGGATGCGTTAAAACTGCATGACGCCGTTACTAACAAAATTGATTTACTTAGCCAACAACAAGATTTTAGCAATCTACACCTAATAATATCTGCCGATTTTGCCGAAGGTATACGTGGGCAAATAAGCAGTCTGCAACAAAGTTTATTAGAAGGCTTGGTGGTGGTTATATTTGTAAGCTGCCTACTTATATCTGTACGTTCTGGTATTGTAACGGCGCTTAGTATGGTAACAGTAATACTAGCCACGATTGGCCTACTTTACGGTTTAGGCATCACGCTAAACACAATTACGCTATTTGCACTTATTCTAAGCCTAGGTTTAATAGTCGATGACACAACTATTATGGTAGAGGCAATAGATGCGGGGCAATACGAATTTAAGTCGCGACGACACATTGTGGCTATGGCTATTAAGCGCGTCGCTAGGGCTAGTTTTGCCGGCACAATAATAACAATGCTCGCTTTTGCGCCAATGCTATTTGTAAGCGGCATATTAGGTGAGTTTATTCGCGTATTACCAATAACTATTATTATTGCGCTAGCGGTATCGCTGATTGTTTCACTATCATTAGTACCATTTTTGGCGCGCGTTATTGTTGATTCTAAAAGGCGACATAAGCAACAAGTTGTTGCTAGGTTAGAAAAGCGAACTTCAGATGCGCTTGCAAGACACGTTCTAGCAAGCAGCAAATCTACCAAAAAACGCTTAATCTACGGAGGCGGGTCACTGTTAGTGGCCTTAATACTAACGCTAGCAAGCTTCCCATTATTTTTGCAGCTAAAGTTTGATATATTCCCAAGCACTAAAGATAGCGACGCTTTAGCTGTGCGAATTGTATACCCCGATCCAACAACACTTACGCAGGCACAAGACATTGCAAATAGTGCAAACTATATTATTGGTGACACACTTGGCAAAAATATGCAGCGGTTGACGTATCAAAATACTGGCAGCACAGTCGGCGCTACGGTAACAGTTACTTTAGTGCCTTTTAAATCCCGTGATACAACATCTCAGCAAATGTTAGTGCAGCTATCAACAGCTTTTCAGGGTTTTGACGGAGCAAAGATATCACTGTCTCAACTAGATGCAGGCCCCCCAAAAGACGATTACCCATTTGGCGTACAAATATTTGGCGACGATACTAATAAAACCTTGGCACTAGCTAAAGACATGCAAAGCTTTTTACAAGATAATACCGTTGTACGTGTTGACGGTAGCACTTCAAAAATTGTACGTACCAATATATCGCCTAACAGTATAGTAAAACGCATCGACGGCAAGCAGTATGTACAGATAAGAGCTGGATTTTATGATAACGATGTATCCGCGTTGGTTGTAGCCGGTAAAAACCTGGTAAATAATACATACACCGCCGAAAAACTTTCTGCATTTGGTTTATCGCAAAGTGATATTGCGTTTGATTTTGGGTCTGAGTCTAATAACCAAGATTCGTTTAAGTCTATGCTATATGCGTTCCCGGTTTTGCTGCTTGCTATGTATATATTGCTTGTTTTACAGTTTAAGTCATTTTTGCAGCCGCTACTTATTTTTAGCGCCATACCATTTAGTTTCTTTGGTGTTGCGTTAGGCTTAAAAATTACTAATAATCCACTAAGCTTTTTTGTACTAGTTGGCTTTTTTGCACTTATTGGTATTGCGGTCAACAATACTATACTGCTGACAGATTATGCCAACCAAGCCAAACAACAAGGAATGGATAAATACGATGCAGTTGCGCTAGCCCTGCGTACCCGCTTTAGGCCTTTAGTAGCTACTAGTCTAACCAGTATTGTTGCCCTTATACCACTAGCTTTAACCGATCCTTTCTGGCAATCTTTGGCTGTAACCCTAATATTTGGCCTGTTATCAAGCACTTTGCTTGTTATTATCGCTTTCCCGTACTACTACTTAGTGGGCGAATGGATACGTGATTTAAGTAAACGCGGCTGGCACAGGCAGCTGCCCAGGGGTGTGCAAATTGGCTTTGATGTATTGACGGCGCCGATCCGTGTTGTAAGTTTTATTTTTTGGGCTATTTTCTCTTGGCGTAAGTAAGGTCAGCGGGATATACTAACAACACCACTAAAGAGAGGGAAGTAGTAGTCATATGGCAGAACGTACAGGTCAGCGTATAGCTGCTTTTGCTTTAGCAGGAGTTTTTTTTATAAGTTCGGTGGCATTAACAGGTTTTGTTATCTGGCAAATTCGCAAAGATAACCAGATAGCATTACCACAGAGTCAACCAGATCAAACAACAACTAAAAGTAATCAGGAGACAAACAAATTGAAGGGCACACAACTAGCAAACTTTACACCAATTACCACACAGGTAACCGAACTTCAAAAAATTGATCTAGTAGAAGGTACGGGCGCTGTAGCACAGGCCAGTGCCAACGTTACGGTCCACTACACTGGTGCACTAGTTGCAACAGGAGTTATATTTGAAAGTTCAAAAGACGGCGGAAGCCCCGCAACATTCGGCCTAGCTGGTCTTATTAAAGGTTGGCAAGACGGTATCCCGGGCATGAAGGCTGGTGGAACTAGGCGACTTGTAATTCCTTACGCACAAGCTTACGGCGAAGCAGGTAGCCCGCCTAGCATTCCTGCAAAATCTGACTTAGTATTCGATATTGAACTGATATCTGTTAACTAAGTAAAATACACAACATATAGCGTATTGAATTTAACATAAGCACTATATATACTATATTCAGAACAATAAAAAGTAAAAAGGACAATTAATAATCATGGCACTAAAAAAAATAACAGTCTTTACTACTAGCACATGTGCATACTGTGTCATGGTTAAACGCTTTTTAGATAGCAAAGGTGCTAGCTATGATGTAGTAAATTTAGATGACAACCCAGAGCGCCAGGCGGAAGTTTTGGCTAAAAGTGGCGCGCTAACGGTTCCTGTTACCATAGTGCAAAACGAAGACGACACCGAAGATGTTGTGATTGGCTATAACCTTTCACGCCTAGCCCCTTTAATTGCATAAATTGCCTACCCGGAGATATAAATGAGTGAAGATCAAACAGTACATGACGTGATTATGATTGGCGCGGGGCCTGCTGCACTTGCAGCAGCAGTTTATACCTCGCGTGAGGATATACAGACAACTATTTTTGAAAAAGGTGTTATTGGTGGCCTAGCAGCTATTACAGATAAAGTAGACAACTATCCAGGGTTCCCAGAGGGTATCGAGGGTTTACAACTTGCAGATAACTTACGGCTGCAGGCAGAGCGTTTTGGTGCCAAAATAGAACTCGGTGAAGTTAACTCGGTTAAAAAAGACGGCGATGTATTTAAACTTGATACAACTAGTGGCGAGATGACTGCAAAAACCGTACTAGTCGCAACCGGTAGCGAATGGGTAAAGCTAGGAATACCGGGCGAGACAGAATACTACGGTCGCGGCGTACATAACTGTGCAACGTGTGACGGCGCATTCTACCGCGATAAGCGTTTAGTTGTAGTTGGAAGTGGTAATTCGGCCGCCCAAGAAGCATTATTTTTGACTAGGTTCGCAAGCCATATTGATATTTTGATTCGCAGTGATGCCTGGAAAGCCAGTGATGTGCTAGTGCACGAAGTCGAAGCTAACCAAAAACTGCACGTGCATTTTAATACCACCACCGAGGAAATAGTTGGTGTAGATGGCCGTATTACAAAAGTGGTCGGCAAAGATAGCAAATCCGGCGAACTTAAAGACTTTATAACAGACGGTGTATTTGTGTTCGTGGGCCTAAAACCAGTAACCTACTTCTTAAAAGACACTGGCGTTGAATTCGACGCCGGCGGTTTTATAAAAACAGATCTAAAGTTGCAAACCAAAGTACCTGGTTTATTTGTAGCAGGCGATGTGCGCAGCGGTGCAACAATGCAAATAGCCAGTGCAGTCGGCGAAGGTGCAACAGCGGCCCTAAGCATCCGTGAATACATCGAGGCAAAATAACTTAATTTGTACTATGTACTCTACTGTTAAAGGTACAGTTTTAGTTACGCATTAGTGTCTGTTGGGAAACTAGATCTGTATTTATCTGGATTGTTGGTACATAGCATAATGCTTGGGAAAATTTTTTGGGCCAACTTTATCCAAATTGAATGGTCAATAGTGTATACCATAATCTGTTTTTTGTAATACTTGCACATAAAGTAAGGTAGTGGGCCTAGCCACCATTTATTTAAGCTAATACCACTAAAACCTCTGTCACGGGCAAGTTCTATTGCCCTGATTGGGCCAGCTTGGTATTTTTGAGATATAAGTGTCATAGCCTCCGGGAAAGCTTTTTTTGCTGTAACCAATGCCGACGCGTGGGGCGTTGTAAATCCGCTGCCGCTAGGCAAGCCCACAGTTTGTAGATATTCCATTAGCTGGCTACTAGCATCTGAACATTTGATGTCGAACATAAATGGGAAATCATGTTTGTCACGCATAATTAAATCTTCTAACTTAAGTAAGGTAGGGACTCTGTTTTTTAGCTGAGTGTAAGTTTCAGGCCTATCCCTGCCGCTGTAAGCCTGCTTAACATCGCCGTGGTACATAATAAAAACTCCGTCAGATGTTCGGTGCACGTCAACTTCTATAAACGCTGGTTTGTATTTTTTGGCTATTTGAATCGCTTCCCAACTATTTTCGTGGGCTAATCCAGCAGCGCCTCTATGTGAAACTAGTGACATATTGCTATTATAGTAGTAAAGAACAATAAAGGAGTAACAAATGTCAGACATTAGCTACGGCAAAGACGCCCCAGATAGAATTAATGTGATTATAGAAATTCGTAAAGGTGAAAAGAATAAGTACGAATTTGATAAGGACACAGGCCGTCTAATCCTTGATAGAGTAAACGGTACTGTTATGGGTTACCCAGCAGATTACGGATATGTTCCTGACACATTATGCGAAGACGGTGACCCGCTTGATGCATTACTAATTATTGATGAGTCAGTGCCGCACGGTGTAGTTGTTCCTAGCCGCCCAATAGGCGTATTGTATTTTGAAGACGACGGCGAGATGGATGAGAAACTTATTGTTGTACCAGCTGACGATATCAGTAAAGATCACATTAAAGACTTAAGCGATTTGGGCGATAACTTTAAAAAAGTTTTAGAACATTTTTATAGCCACTATAAAGATTGGAAAAAAGATTGGAACGGTGTTGACGGTGTGCTACACGGCTGGGGCGATGCAGCTGCTGCCAAAGAAGTCATTAAAACATCTATAGAAAGCGCTAAAAAATAGCCTAGCCCAGCGTAACTTCATATTGCGCTGATGCACGCTGTTCTGTATGCTTATGCTTAGACGTATACAAGTATAAATTGGGGGGCGAAGCATGAAGACACGTGTAGCAATTAACGGATTTGGTCGTATCGGACGTATGGCGTTCCGTATAATGGCCGATCGTACAGATATTGAAGTTGTGGGTATAAACGATTTAGCAGATACAGCAACCTTAGCACACTTACTTAAGCACGATACAAACTATGGTTTATTTAGCCACCCGGTAAGCAGTGATGAAACATCAATTATCGTAGACGGTGTGCATATTCCTGTAAGTGCCGAAAAAGATCCTGCTGCATTGCCTTGGAGCAATTTGCAAGTTGACGTTGTCATTGAATCTACAGGCCGTTTTGTAACAACCGAATCCGCAAGTGCACACATTCAGGCCGGTGCTAAAAAAGTTGTTATAAGTGCCCCTGCAAAGGATGATGCAACTAAAACCCTTGTTATAGGTGCAAATGAAGACGAACTGAAAGATGCTGGTGATGTAATTAGTAACGCCAGTTGTACTACAAACAGTATTGCTGCAGTAATGGACATTATGGCCAGGGAGTTTGGCATAGAAAAAGCCATGCTTACCACTGTGCACAGCTATACAGCCAGCCAAGATTTGCAGGATGGCCCTGGTAAAGACTTGCGCGAGGCAAGGGCTGCTGCCGAAAACCTAGTACCGACCACCACTGGCGCAGCCAAAGCGGTTGCATTGGCTTTGCCTGAACTTAAGGGCAAGTTTGATGGTATGAGCGTGCGTGTTCCAACGAGTGTCGTTAGCCTTAGCGACGTTACTATGTTGCTTAAAAAAGACACGACCAAAAACGAAATAAACGCTGTATTTAAAAAGGCTGCCGGCGAGCCATATTATCAGGGTATACTAGCAGTTTCTGACGAGCCATTGGTCAGCCGCGATTACGTAGGTAATAGCCATTCGGGTACAGTTGACCTACTTTTAACAAATGTTGTTGACGGTAACTTAGCTAAAGTTGTTGTATGGTACGACAACGAATGGGGTTACAGTAATAGATTAGTAGAGATGGTATCAGACATCGGTAAAGCACTCCAAGCTTAGATAATGAGTAAAAAACAGCCCAAGAATAATAGTGATAGTGCTTACATTAAGGCAATAATTTGTATCGTAGCCGGAGTAGTTTTCATAATAGTGAGTGATAAAATTTTTAACTACAGCGAGTATGCAAATTATACAAATGGTAGCTCAGGCTCTACAACCAGCATGGCGTTGGTAATAAAAGGTTTTGGAGGCTTGCTGTTACTAATAGGTACTCTAATTGTCATAGCTAGAAGTATAAAAGGCAAATTGTGATAATATTCGTTGGTTCAGACCATAAAGGCTTTGCTATGAAAAAGCAAGTCTTAGAATACCTCAAAAAGCGTAGCATCGAGGCTATGGATATAGGTGACGTGGTATTAGACCCAGATGATGATTTCCCTGTGTTTGCAGCCCGGGCAGCCGCCGCGATAAAAACTAGCCACGATAAGAATGCACGTGCATTGCTAGTATGCGGCAGTGGGCAAGGTATGATTATGGCTGCTAACAGGTTTCACGGCATACGTGCTGGCCTTGGCTACAGTGTAGAAGCCGCTGAAGGCATTAGGAATGATGAAGACGCAAACGTAATGGCATTACCTTCAAATACCCTAGAAAACGACCAACAACTAGCCCATGACATTATTGACGCCTTTTTAGATACACCGTTTGCCGCCGCCGCCCGCTACAAACGCCGAAATAGGGAACTAGACGAACTATAAAATGAACTATATTTGCCCAACAGTCACAGCATATTCATTGGATGAATATAAAAAGCAGATAGAATTTGTAACTGCAATGGCACCACGTATACATATTGATTATATGGACGGCTTGTTAGCGCCTACGGTTTCGCAGACTATACACGAATCGTGGTGGCCAAAGCAAACAAGAGTAGATATGCATATTATGTATAAATACCCAATGAAAGTTATTAAAGATGTACTTGATCACCACCCCAGTTTAGTTATTGTGCATGCCGAAGCCGACCACGTAAGTAGTTTTGTGCATGACCTGCATGAACACCGCACAAAAGTGGGGATTGCCTTGTTGCCACAAACACCTGTTGAAATTATTAGCCATTACATTAAAGTTATCGACCATGTACTAATATTTAGTGGTAATTTGGGCCACCACGGCGGACATGCTGATCTAGCACTTTTAGATAAGGTACGTGCAATAAAAAAGATGCGCCCAGATATTGAAATTGGCTGGGACGGCGGTATTAATCAAGATAATATAACCACAATAAAAGATGCTGGCGTTAGTGTGTTTAATGTGGGCGGCGCTATTTACAGTAGCCAAAACCCAGAATCTACTTACCACTACCTCAAAGACTTGATACAATAAGCGTAATGGGAAACAACTTTAATGCCACAAAACGTTCGCTAGAGGATCTAGATTTAATAGCGACAAAAATTCGTGAGGATATTATTAGAAGTTTACAAAAAGCAGGCAGTGGCCACAGTGCTGGACCGCTAGGGCTTGCTGATATATTTACTGCCCTTTATTTTGATATTATGAAACATGACCCAAAAGACCCAACCTGGGACCAACGGGACATGCTGTTGCTTAGTAACGGTCACTGCGCGCCAATTTTATATACAACACTTGCACACAGTGGTTATTTTGACAGGGCAGAACTTATGACTTTGCGTAAGTTTGGTAGCCGCCTTCAGGGCCACCCAGAGCGCGAGCGTTTGCCTGGTATAGAGACTACTAGTGGCCCGCTGGGCTGTGGGCTTAGCCAAGCTGCTGGTATGGCATTAGCCATGAAAATGAACAAAGATCACCACAGATGGATTTACTGTATATTAGGCGACGGTGAACAAAACGAAGGCAATATATGGGAAGCGGCCATGTTTACAGCCAAATACAACTTACATAACGTTATAGCTATTACCGACCGTAATAATATCCAGATAGACGGCACTACCGAATACGTTATGCCACTAGAAGATTTGAAGGCTAAATGGGAAGCATTTGGCTGGCATGTTATGGATATTGACGGGCATAATATTGATGCCATTATCGATGCCTGTGCTATGGCACGTAGTATTGTCGAAAAGCCAGTAATGATTTTGGCGCATACTATACCAGGCAAAGGTGTAGATTTTATGGAAGGTGACTATCACTGGCATGGTACAGTTGTTGGCCTTGCTGATGTTGCCGGTGCGCCACCTAAAAATGACCAAGCAAAAGTTGCTTTGCATGAACTTCGCACACTAGAAGGTAAAATACGGAGCGAACACGAATGACCAACTTACACCTAGTAGATCTTGAGAAAGATGAAATTATACAAGAGCCAATCCGCAAGGGTTTTGGCCGTGGTTTGCTAGAAGCTGGTAAGTTAAACGAACAAGTGGTAGCACTTTGCGCTGACCTTACCGAATCTACCCAAATTCATTTATTTGCCAAAGAATTCCCAGAAAGATATGTTGAGGTCGGCATAGCCGAACAAAATCTTGTAACCGTAGCTGCAGGCATGGCCGCACTGGGTAAAATTCCTTTTACTAGTAGTTATGCTGCGTTTAGCCCAGGCCGTAACTGGGAACAATTTAAAACAACAGCTTGTTTAAATAACCGCCCAGTAAAGATAGTTGGTTCGCATGCAGGCCTGTACACTGGCCCTGACGGTGCCACACACCAGATGTTAGAAGATATTGCCTTGATGCGCGTACTACCTAACAACGTCGTGATTGTGCCTTGTGACAGCATAGAAGCATATAAGGCGACCCTAGCACTAGCCGCCGATCCACATCCTGGCTATATTAGACTAGCCCGCGACAGTTCATCCGTTATAACCACAGATAAAACGCCGTTCGAAATTGGTAGGGCCCAGGTATTTAGCCCAGGCCGCGATATTACAATTGTTGCTTGCGGCACCATGGTATATCAGGCACTACAAGCAGCAGAGATGCTTTACAGGGATGGCATCGATGCAGAAGTAATTAATATGGCAACTATTAAGCCTTTCGACAACGTGACCTTACTAGAAAGCGTTAAAAAAACTGGTGCCGTTATTACTGTAGAAGAAGCACAAATAAACGGTGGCTTAGGAAGTGCCGTAGCGGAATGCTTAGGCGAAAATTTGCCAGTTCCACTTTACCGAATGGGTGTGCGTGACCGTTTTGGCGAAACAGGTACACCTGACGAACTTTTGCAACACTTTGGATTAACGGCCAAGCACATTGCCGTGCAAGCCCACGTGTTATGCAAGAAAAAGTCTTGATAGCTTAAGCATAAGCAGGTACACTAAGCTATAAGACAAGGGGTGGAATAAATAGTGGGATTATCATTGAAACAAATACGCGACAACTGCTATAAAGCACGCGAGCTTATGGCCCGTGCCAGGGCAGAAAAATTTGCAGTTGGTGCCTTTAACCTAGACAACCAAGAAACACTAATCGCTGTTGTTAGGGCTGCCAAAGCCAAAAATTCCCCGGTTTTAGTAGAGCTTAGTAAGGGCGAGGTAGATGCGCTTGGGTTAGATAATGTACGTGACATGGTAGACAACTATAAGGCCAGCCACGGTGTTGAGATGTACATTAACCTTGATCATAGCCCGACTGTTGCCGATGCCATTGCAGGCATAGAAGCCGGTTTTGAGTTTATTCATATAGATATCAGCCAAGCTAACCACGAGGCTACCGAGCAAGAAATAATCGATGCTACAAAGCAAGTAGTAGAATACGCTAAACTTACCGGCGCTTTAGTTGAAAGTGAACCACATTACTTTGGTGGTAGCAGCAATGTACATACCGAAGCTTTTGATTTTGAAGAAATTAAAAAAACTTTTAGTAGCCCAGAGGGCAGCAAGTCGTTTGTAGAAGCAACGGGCATAGATACCTACGCAGCAGCAATAGGTAACCTGCACGGAACTTATCCTGTACCAAAGACATTAGATATAGAATTGTTAAAAAATATTCGCGACGCCGTAGACTGCAATATTAGTTTGCACGGTGGTAGCGGTACTCCTGGTCACTATTTTATCGAGGCTGTAAAAATAGGTGTCCAAAAAATCAATATCAACAGTGATATGCGCAGAGCCTACCGTGATACCTTGGTAAAAGTACTAGAAGATAATAAGTCAGAATATGCAGTCGTTAAACTAATGGGTGCTGTAGAAGACGCCGTTCAAGAAGTTGTTGAAAGTAAAATAGACTTATTTAATAGTGCTGGAAAGGCAAAAATATGACAGAGCATAAATTAGACGTACTGGCTATTGGCGATGTTGTTACAGATGCCTTTATTAAACTGCTCGATGATCAAGCTACTACCTACAAAGACGAACATGGTAACAAAATACTGGCTATGCCTTACGGAATGAAGATTCCATTTGATCACGCAGAAGTTATTGAAGCAGTTGGTAATGCAGCAAACGCAGCGGTTAGTTTTGCTAAGCTTGGTTTAAATGCTGGTTTAGTTAGCAATGTTGGCGCCGATGCGTGGGGCCGCGACATAATAAACGCACTAGGTAAACGTGATGTAGACGCCCGTTTTGTACATGTTAACCAGAACAAAGTAAGTAATTACCATTATGTACTTTGGTACAAAGACGAACGTACCATTTTAATTAAGCACGAAGAATATGACTACCATTGGCCGCGGTTTAGGGCTAATGATGTGCCTAAGTGGGTATATTTTAGTAGTATTAGTAAAAACGCACTAAAGTATCATGACGAAGTAGTGGAATGGCTTAACGATCACCCGGATGTTAAGCTTGCGTTTCAACCTGGAACATTCCAAATAGAAGCTGGCACAGAACGCCTAAAAGAACTATACATGCGCACAGAAGTTGTGGTGCTAAACCGCGAAGAAGCGGTTATTGTAACGGGCGGCAGCTATGACGATTTACATGATTTAATGAACCGTATGCATAGCTTCGGCCCAAAAATAGTAGTTATTACCGACGGACCAGACGGTGCATATGCTAGTGATGGTCAAAATAGGTTTAAAATGCCAAATTATCCAGACCCAGCACCACCAGTAGAGCGCACAGGGGCAGGTGATAGCTTTGCCAGTGCCCTAGTTGCAGCCCTTGCTAAGGGTGCTACGCTAGAGGCGGCCTTGCTTTGGGCGCCAATAAATTCTATGAATGTTGTACAACACGTAGGCGCTCAGGAAGGCCTGCTAAAGGTTGACGAAATTGAATACTACTTGCGCAACGCGCCGGAATGGTACCACCCAGAGCGTTTTTAGTTTGCTTTAGTGGCTAGCTGTTCTTGCCGCCTAATGTATGCTCTGTATTTATAGTAATCGGCTATACCTATTATTGTTCCGGCGCTAATAAGACCAGTGCCTATTTTGCGACCTAGCTTATTATCTAGTACGGGCATTAATAAGGCACCGGCACCTAGGCCATGAAGCGTAGTTTTAACCTTTCCTAGCGCCTTAGCGTTTGTTGACCATCCGCGCGATTCTGCATAATCTCTAAGCCCACCTTTAGCATCATCACGCAGTTTAGATACTGCCATGTTGGCAGCGATCTTCTCAGCAGTACCACCGTCTTTAATATTTGTCATTCTAACAGTAAGTGCCCCAGTAAGTGAATAAAAATAGCGCTTATCTGTACGCTCATCGCCACGTGGATTGTCAATTATTCCATGCTGATTTAATACAGCCCATTCATTTTCAGATGGTTTACGGTCGCGGTTATTTAGTTCATGTTTAAATAAAGCTTTAGACGCCGATCTCACAGCTTTGTCTTTCATCTTTCCATCTACCCAATCTAATGACGATGCAACAGCATGCGCGCCAAGCTCTGCCCACTTAGCCCTATCTGTTAAGGAAATTTCAGCAGCCAATGCGTATCCAATACCTTCGTGTAATTTAGTTGCAAACTCTGAACCTTGGGCGTACAAAACAGCATCATTTAGTAGTCTCTGCTGTGTAATAGTTGGTGAAATAGATTCCATTTGCTTATATGCAGCCTATCAGGGGCACCGATTACTTGCAAGCGTAAGCTTTACAGATAAGCCAATTGTAAGTTAATATGACAATAGAAAAGGGTGGGATGACAAAGTACTTAAGTGATGTATTAGAGATTGACCAAGCTGTGTTTGCATTGCGAATTGCACGCCTTGAGCAAGCAACGCTGGCCCAGGGTATAGATATAAGGCTGACTGCGTCTATATGCCGTGGTGTAACGCAAAAAATTACCGAACTTGGCCTAGACCCATTAGATACTACTGCAGCCGAGCTGTACGGTGCGCTGCACACAAAGGCATTAGCAGATAATGCGCTTTTACTAAAAACCCTTGGCCTCGATAGCGGTGCAACGTCTGTGCAGATTATGCAATCATTAGTAAAGTACGTGTCTAAGCGAGTCAAAAAGCAGCAAATAGTCACAATTAAAAACAAAGCTTTAAAAAAGATATTTACAGATAATGTTCCAACCAGGACCATGAAATTGTTACATTACCGATCGGCCGTGTCGTTACTTAAACGTGAACACCCGCATGAGCTATACGTACTTGCCCAGTTGTTAGAGAGCGATAGTTATAAAAAGAAACTTCAACAGTGTTTAAGGCAACTCAAAGCAGCTGATTATGAAGAAGCACCACTACAGTTACTATGTGTTGATGAAGAGCGCTGGTCACACATAAGACCTGCAATTAAGAATCATATTGTGCCAATATTTTCTTTGCCCGAAGTTGGAACTATCGCGGTGCTACCTATATATACTCAAATGACGCCGTGTCTAGCGCTTATTAGTGCGGCTCTGTTATTCAAAGAAGTCCAACATTTAAAACAAACCTCATCGTATGTAAAAGTTCGTATGTTAGACCCTTCATTCCATCATCATTTAGAAATTTTGAATGAACACGCCCAAAACACACTGTTTCATGTATCAGACACGCCCGTTCAATGGCGCCATGTACACACACTTATTGGTAGGCAAAAACTAAGCTACGATTTTGGGCCGCATATTACAAAATCAGATATGAAGTGGTTCCATGTAGAAGCAGAATTAGCTGGTATTGAACCTAACTTGGGTTTTTGGGTTGGCACGCACGGGCTAGCTTATGCCCATAAATCATCAGTAGTTTCACTACATATTGTTGACGTATGTTTTAGCGTTATGTACTCGCAGGTGTTAGAATCTGCACCTAGGCAGTTTGTACGCCGTGCTATCAGCGACGAGCTTTTGCAGGAATATATGACGGTGCCCCCATACATTCAAATGGTGCAACAACAAATTACAAAAATCGCTGACATGAACGCAGAACTAATGTATTATGAAGCATAAGGACTAATACAAAACTATGAACTATTCTATTTGTGTTTCAGGAGCGGCGGCAGGTGAAACCGTGGTTGGCGCACACGACTTAGCAGAACGACTTGGTGTTGCGATTGCAAAATCTGGCCATATTATTACTACTGGTGCTACTGTTGGCTTACCAATGTTTGCGGCACGGGCTGCCAAAGATTTGGGTGGGCATAGCATTGGCTTTAGCCCAGCAAGCTCACTCCGTGAACATGTTAATAAGTATCGCTTACCAATTGGCTTTTTTGACTATATTGTCTACACTGGCATGAACTATGTTGGCCGTGATGTGTTTTTGGTACAAAGCAGTGATGCCGTTATAACGGTTGGTGGCCGCTTTGGAAGCTTACACGAATTTACGACGGCGCTTGAAAGCCGCATGGTTTGCGGTGTATTGCTAGAAAGTGGTGGTGCGGCAGATCTAATCCCCGAGCTTAT